>DASTAO010000230.1:0-7267 GCA_035712525.1 Kapaibacterium sp. (SeqCode) | reverse complement strand
TTCCGGTTTGATCGACAACTACCAAATGTTTACTGCCACCACCGAATGAGGCCATCAGGACAGGGATAGCGGTTATTGCAGCAAGCAATAACGGCGCAAGCAGCGTCATGACGATGAACGCTTTCGAGCGTACCTTCTGGCGAAACTCGTGTCTAACAATTATTCCAACTTTGCTCATAGTGTTTTCTCAGGCTTTTTTGCTGACGGCATCGAGAAATATTTCTTTTAAGGGCGGCTCGACCATACTCCAACTTACGATCTCTGTTTTTGGCACAAGATAGGAAAGAATATCCCGTGATGAAGCGCCGCGTAGCAGTTCGAGTAAGAGCTGGTTCGGGGTACGATCGGCAACGCGAACTGGGAATTGGCCGAGGCCAGCAACAAAATCATCGCTGCCATGAAAAACAAGTTTTGCCATTTGTTTTCCGTGCCCACGTTTTACGTCTCGTAGCTTTCCGGATATGACGATCTTACCCAGATTCATCAAGGCAATCTCATCGCAGAGCTCTTCAACCTGTTCCATTCGGTGAGTCGAAAGAATAATAGTTTTTCCTTTATTGCGAAGCTCAAGAATAATCTCATCGATCAGCTCGGCATTCAGTGGGTCGAGCCCAGAGAGCGGTTCGTCCAAAATATAAAGGTCGGGATCGTGAAGCATCGTGGCAATAAACTGCAATTTCTGCTGCATACCTTTCGAAAGTTCGCCGGTCTTCTTCTTTGCCCAGCTTTGGATCTCGAATCGTTCGAGCCAGTAGTCGATCTGTTGTTTGAGGTTCGAACGCGAAACGCCGCGAAGCATACCGAAATATTCCAATTGCTCGCGAACGGGTAGTTTACGATACAAGCCTCGTTCTTCCGGCATATAGCCGATCCGGTTTTGATCTGTCGGCTTTTGGGGCTCGCCAAACAACTCGATAGTCCCGCTATCGGGAAGGGTGATCAGATTTAGCATTCTGATCGTGGAGGTCTTACCGGCGCCATTTGGGCCAAGTAAACCGAAGATACACCCTGAGGGGATGTCGATCGAAATGTTATCGACCGCCAGCGCACCACCGTAGCGTTTTGTCACAGATCTGATAGAGACAACGTTCATTCGAATAGTACAAAAGTATTTTGCCCCACAAAAATACCGTATTTTGCGAACACACAATAAAAGTTACTTAGATTTGCACTACAGAAAATGCTTGCCGTCAGAACACTCCAGGAGGAATCGAGGCCGGAGAATAAGCTTATAAGGCTTATCTCGGCAGTTGTACTCCTACTATCGTTATCATTCTTAACTAGCGTGGGATCCGCTCAGGATTTTTCTGATATCGATAATGAGCACCCGATCCGGCTGGATGGATCGATCAGTATTTCAGGAAATAAATATTCCGTCGCCGGCGCACCGGCTCGCCGACCGGCAACGGGCTGGACGATCATTGGCACACCGACGCTTGATATTTACGGCCTATCGCTACCATTCACGATCATCTTATCCGATCAGGAAAGCAGCTTCCGCCAACCGTTCGATCAGTTTGGGGTATCACCCCAATATAAATGGGCGACACTTCATCTTGGATATAGGTCGTTAACCTATTCAAAGTACACACTCGCTGGTATTACTTTCCTTGGTGGCGGCATCGATCTTAATCCACAACCATTGCGTTTATCGGCAATGTATGGCCGTTTCCAGCGAGCCGTTGCCGAAGATACTACTAATGTTTCGGTGCAGCCCGCTTATTACCGGACAGGATTTGCTGGCAGGATCGGATATGGTAGTGATCAAAACTTTTTTGATCTTATTTATCTTCATGCAAAAGATGATTCGGCGTCACTTTCTCATCCACCGACACAGATCACATTATTTCCTGAGGAGAATTCGATCATTGGATTGAATACTAAACTTGCCATAGTCGAACAGGTTATTTTAGATGGCGAAGTAGCGGCAAGTGTTCTTACCCGTGATATCCGTTCTCCAGTCATCGATTCTAACCAAGTGCCAAAAAGTTTGCAATGGCTAATCGATTCGAAGACATCGACGAGCCTCTTGCTTGCTTCTACAGCTGGGTTGACTATCCGCCTCTCTCACTTTTCAGTACGAGTAGGGTATGAACGGATCGAGCCGGATTACACTTCACTTGGCGCTTATTATTATACGACCGATATAGAGAACTACACAGTAGCTCCGAGCTTCGATATGTTTCAGAATAAAGTCCGGGTATCAGGCTCGTTCGGTATTCAGAACGATAATATTTTGAATACGAAGCTTGCCACAACTCAGCGGGTGATCGGGTCTGGAAATCTTAGTATCAATCCCACTCAATCATTTGGTCTCGACTTGAATTATGCAAATTATTCAACTCAGCAAGGCCCGATACCGGCACAAACTTCTTTTAATGATTCGGTTCGAGTTAGTAGTGTTGCCCAATCGGCATCGGTAACACCGAGGCTATTACTTATTTCTTCAGAGAGTGTTCAGTCGATCATTATTTCCGGTTCTTATCAGGATTATACCGACCAGAACTTGTTTACTCAGAAGTATGCAAATTCAAAAACGACGAGTGGGACGGCAAATTATAACGTAACCTTCACGAAGACGGCGTTAAGTCTTGGTGCATCTATTCTTGTCGCTCAAACCGAGCAAGCAGCCAGTGCTACAGGTCTTAAAGGAGTCACCGTTAATGGGTCTAAGACACTCCTCGATAATAGGCTGACTCTTGGAGGTTCATTTGGATTTACACAAAGCACGATCAAGCCACATGATTCGCTGCTTGCTGCGTTGGGAAATACCACAACCAATACGTTAAGCCAAAGTATTAATAGTAGCTACCGAGTATCCGATCAAGGGACGTTCTCGTTTACGCTTTATGCGACCGAGAATTCGAGTTCACAGGCAACGGTCCCTGATTTTGTCGAGATATTAGCAACGCTGACATATACCCATAACTTCTCGTTTTAAGCCAGCAATTGGCTTATTAAATTAACGAACGGAAAAAGCCATGGCGGCGTTTTGTGTGCCGCGTTCGCAAAAGCGACCCGGAGAGGTGGCAGAGTGGTCGAATGCGGCGGTCTCGAAAACCGTTATACCCGCAAGGGTATCGAGAGTTCGAATCTCTCCCTCTCCGCAATTAAGAAATGATGAAGGATGAATTATGAAGGATGAATTTCATAGTTCATCCTTTATTTTTTAGTTGGTTCTTATGATCACGAATTTGGATTCGTTAGGTTCGACATCTTTGCCAGCATCGTCTTTGCCGGTAACGTGATATAGGTAAACTCCACTTGGAAGAATGTTGCCGACTTCATCGCGCATATCCCATTTCACTCCTCCGGTCTTTTCAGTAGTTTCAAGGTGTTTAATCAGACGCATGTTCTGAGTATAAATAGTTATCTCGGCATGGGACGTTAAGCCTGCGAAGGTAAGTGATTCATCAAGTGATCGAACAGGATTTGGATAGACAAAGATATTACTTAGCGATGCCGCGGTCAGTGTTTCTCCGACGCAATCACCGGTTGGTGAATTTAGTGGGATTTGATTAGAGGTGACATTATTAATGCAAAGCACGAACGATGTGCCAAGGGGACGAAGATTTGTGCCAGAGGCAATTGTAATATACATCGCACTGTCATTCGCAGGATCGCGTTCGACTGATAGTAATTTGCCGTACGGTGAAAGCGTGTAGTTACTAATGATAAGTGCATTATCATCCGGCCGGTTAGAGAATTCCACATGGATCCTTGTCGAGCCTTCGAAGCGCCAACGAACGATGTAAAAATCCAATGCCGATACTGCCGGTGATTGAGTCCATTTAGTTAGTGCCGAAGTATCGAAGGGTGAATTCCAGATGTCCCGTAAACCAAACGACCGAATTCGGATGCTGTGCTCAAGTAACGGTGTTGGTGGAGAAGGGAGCGTTATGACTATTGTGCTATCTCCGGCAATGAACGCAGTAACAGGTGTTATGGAATCGTCAATGACAAACTCGGCTCCATTCAATTCTCTTGTTGAAAGTGGTTGCGATGAATGGAGGGTGATGGTACTGTAAATATCGGTAAGGGTTACGACTCGTGGAGTTGCATGCACAAATACCTGAATGCCGGGTGCTGGCTCACTTAGGTTGATTGAATATTGCGTGTTATATGCTTCTACCGAATAGGTAAAAATATCTCCATTGTTTACAGTGCTATCAGTGAATTCAGTCTTAGATGTCGAGTCGATAACTTCAAATTGATTATCTGCTGAGCGGAGTATATAATACATTGTTGCACCGGAAACAGGCGACCATTTAAGATCAACTTTTGTAATGCTTCGAGGTATAACCTCAAGACCAGTTGGGAAGGGCGTTCTGGAAGCGAGATCGATCTCGCGCTCAAAGAAGCGGATGGAATCACCGGCAACAAAACCGAATTCACGTTTTCCGTTGCCATCAAAATCAAAAGCGATCGCTGCTACAGGGGAATTTGAAACGGGGAAGTGCCAACTGGGCTTCATGGTTGCAGTGGCATCGTCATATTCCAGAAGATAGAAATTTGGAAAGAACGATAGCGCTAACTCATCTTTATTTCCGCCGGTAACATTATGAATGCTTCCGATACTTGAACGATATGGTGAATTAGAACGGGCAAGATAGAAGTGATCACGATACACCAGATTGAAGTTGCCGCCACCTTGATTAAGAAATACTTTTACTGTCCAGAAGGAAGGATCGTACTCGTTCTCATCGTTAGCATCGTATAAGCCATGGTAGGCAAGAGCTATATCCGGTTTTCCATCGCCATTATAATCACCTGTTGCGATGTTTCGGCTTTCTGTATAACCGTCGTTCAGATCGGTGAAGAATGGAGTAAACTTTTCTGTCGCTGAATTGTCGAACTTATAGATGGAGAGATCAGCATCGTCATCGATCATGGCAAGTTCTTTTTTGCCATCACCAAGAAAATCGGCTGCACGGACTTCCGGTATAGAGTATTGATTCGACGCGTAATGGGGTTTCGGTGGGGTATTGTTTGGCAAAGTGCCAAATCTGCTCAAGGTGCCACCAGATAATTTATCTACCGCGTACCCATTGCCGGTTGCACGGCCAATTATTTCATCTTTGCCATCACCATCGATATCGGCAAGTGTCGTTGCGAACAGTGCAGCGGAAGTAGTATCGGCAAAGATCTTATCACCTAAGACCGAGTGATTTGCATTTGGACGATAAATATAGAAACTATTGGAATTTCCTTGGAGTAATATTTCCGGTTTCCCGCTGCCTTGGGTGTTGCCAACTGATCTTGGGAGAATATCGCCGATGATCGAATCAGTCTGTTTGAATTTGTTGTCTGCTTTATCAAAACTAAACTGTGCCAATGTTCCGAAATCCGACCCTCCTGAGAATACATTTTCGAGAACATGGCTGCCGGATGCATCGCTTACAACCGTATCAAGCACATATCCGCCTGGTAGTGAGTAGGGCTTTTGCAGAAAACCATTTTGGCTAAACGCTTCATTTGGTATCGTAACTGATAGATCAAAAGAAGTAGAGTCGCCGGCGTCGCTGCGAATGACTGCTTTTATTGTTAACGGGGTTCCAAGAGCGATCTCATTTGGTGTCAGTACGATCGCATGAGCATGGGTTCTGTTGTCATCGTTCTTTGCTAACCATGTTGAGGAGGTTGCGGCTTTGTAATATAGGGTGGCAGTAGTAATGGAATCGCCATGCAAGAGAGCCATTAATGCTCTGCGTTCATTGTAGAAGATCGTATCGATCTCTACTGTTGCTGAAAGCGGATTTGCTTCTTCTAACGAAATATTCATTCGCTCCTCGACAGAACGGCTATCGGTTGTAGTTACTGCTAAGCGAAGTGTATAAGTGCCGCCACTAAATCCATTCGTATTCCATGTGCCAAGCGTTCCGTTTATTACTTGCTTATCAGATGAAGCGATCGGTAGCCACGTTGCAGGTATTGTTATGTCGCGGTCAGGATTAAGGCCTTTCGCAACAGAGAGCGAATAACTTTTGAATAGTGTAGAAGCAGCATCTCCGGAAATGGTTATTGTCTTACCAACAGTGAAGCCATCATCGGTGTGAGGAGAAGCGATCTTGATCGATGCACTGCCAACAAATTCAAGGGCACGACGAGCGTTGACTCTGCCATTAGCATGAGTATGATCATAGCCTTCTGGAGTAAGAAAATCGGTTGTAGTTTCGAGAATGGAGCGAAGTTCGGTGTTCGATAGTTTAGGGTTTTTCGAGAGCAGTAATGCTGCTACTGCGGCAGTTCCCGGTGAACTATAGCTGGTACCACTTCGCTCAATGTAGCTGCCTCCGCCATTAAGTACCCATACGTTCACGCCCGGTGCGATGATATCCATTCCTTCACCATGAACGGTACCACTCGGATCGAGATATTCATTGCCATTTTGATCGAGACCGGTTTGTCCGACACTGAGGCAGTTATCATAATCCGATGGGTAGTGCCGTCCGTCGCCTCCGGGTTGGTTGCCGCTTGAAGTTACTACGAGTACATTCTTGCTCGCGGCATAGTTGATCGCATCTCGTAATAACTGCGATGAGAAGATATCGCCGAAGGACATATTGACGATTCGCACACCGTTATCAGCGGCATAGGCAAGTGCTGTCGCAATGTCATCGCTCTCGCCGTTACCGGTTGCATCGAGGGCGCGAAGAGCGACGAGACGACAATTTGGTGCAATACCAGCAATGCCAATGCCATTGTTTGCTTTTGCGGCAATGGTACCGGCAACACCCGTTCCATGGAAGTGTGATTCCTCATCGACCGGAAACGGATCGCGATGAGCAGCATCGCCAAAATTAATAAACTCCTGATCGACAAAATTATAGCCGATAATATCATCTACATATCCATTGCCATCGTTGTCGATACCGTCAATATCGCCGGTGACAAGATCGCCATAAGAATCCAAATGTTTTTCTGTTACTGGCCAGGGATCGAAAAGACCGTTATGATTAATATCCTCAGCAGGATTTACCGCGAACTGACCGACGAGGTCGGGGTGGTCCCATTCAACACCGGTATCTATAAAGCCGATATGTACGCTTGTATCGCCTCGGGTATATTTCCACGCTCCAGGAACGTCCATAATAAAGTGAGCCCACTGCTGCTGGTATAACGAATCGGTGCCGAAGCGAGCTACTTTGATTACTTGAAGTTCTTTAACAATGCCCGAATCGCTTTTTAGATCGGTATGAAAAATATAATTAGGTTCTGAATATTCTATCTCAGAAAGTGCGCTGACTTGTTTCGAAGCACTACTAGG
>DASTAO010000229.1:0-3314 GCA_035712525.1 Kapaibacterium sp. (SeqCode) | reverse complement strand
GCTTCGGCGCTGTTTGACATCCCTTATATACGTACTACTATTTATTAATAAAGCAATGGCAGGAAAACGCTTATCCCCATTTCGTAACGAGACTTATTTAGATTTTTCAGATCCCAAGCTTTTTGCAGCTCAAAGTGCAGCTATTCGCGATGCAAAGGCTAAATTCGGGGAAGTATATCCAATCGTAATTGGCCATGAGAAGATCAAGACCAATGATTATATTCTCTCAAAAAATCCGGCCAAACCAACGGAGATCGTTGGTAAATTTTCAAAGGGGACGATCGGGCTTGCTCAGCGGGCTCTCGATACTGCTTCAAAGACCTTCCTGACCTGGAGAAATGTCTCTCCGGAAGATCGTGCTAACATCCTCATAAAGGCAGCAGCGATCTGCCGTAAGCGCCGTTATGAGATCAATGCCTGGATGATCCTTGAGGTCGGCAAGAACTTCGGTGAAGCCGATGCCGATACTGCCGAGGCGATCGACTTTCTTGAGTTTTATGCCCGTGAGATGTACCGTCTCGGCGGGCCGCAGCCGGTTCATAAAAATAAAAATGAGAACGGCTACCTTGAATATTTACCGATGGGTGTTGGTGTTATCATTCCGCCGTGGAATTTCCCGTTCGCGATCTTAGTCGGTACAGCAAGTGCCGCTATTGTCACCGGTAACACGATCATCTTAAAGCCCTCAAGCGATTCTCCGATGATGGGGTGGCTCTTCGCTCAGATCATGGAAGAAGCCGGGTTGCCTTCGGGCGTTTTGAATTTCTTCACTGCACCGGGTGGTGAGATCGGCGACTACCTTGTCAAGAGCGCACAAACGAGATTCATTTCATTTACCGGTTCTAAAGAGATCGGGCTTCGTATCACTGAACTTGCAGCACAGCATCAATCCGGTCAGCGCTGGATCAAGAATGTTGTTGCTGAAATGGGCGGCAAGGATGGCATCATCGTTTCCAAAGATGCCGATGTAGAAGTTGCCGTTGATGGCGTTGTCGCTTCGGCATTCGGATTCCAGGGACAAAAGTGTTCCGCGTGTTCGAGAGTAATCGTCGAGCGTCCGGTTTATGATCAGTTTGTAAAGCTTCTCAAACAAAAGGTCGATGCGCTTGAAGTTGGCGACCCGACTGCCAATACAAAGATCGGCCCAGTCGTCAATCAGCGTTCGCAGCAGAAGATCCTCGAGTATATTAATATCGGTAAGAAAGAAGGCAAGCTCCTTTCCGGTGGTAAGGTTGTCGGCAATCAGGGGTATTATGTAGCTCCAACAGTATTTGCCGATATCGCACCGAATGCCCGCTTAGCACAGGAGGAAATATTCGGGCCGGTTCTTGCAGTAATTCCGGTTAAAGATTTTGACGAAGCATTGACGGTTGCAAACAATACCGAATACGGCCTTACCGGTGGTGTTTATACTAAGAGCCGTAAGAAGCTTGATCGTGCTGCGAAGGAATTTTATGTTGGCAATCTCTACTTAAATCGTAAGTGTACCGGTGCTCTTGTTGGTGTTCATCCGTTCGGTGGATTTAACATGAGCGGTACGGATTCTAAAGCAGGTGGTCATGATTATCTCCAGCATTTTATGCAGGCGAGAGTCATTGCTGAATTCGTCCCACCTCAGCCAGAAAAAAAACGCTCGACAAGAAAGCGTACCTTAAAAAAAGCTCGCTAACGAATTAAGATTCGGTGGTTCGCACGTACATCGAAGCAATAACCGAAGCTCTCCGTTTCGAAATGGAGCGCGACCCATCGGTCTTCTGTATAGGCGAAGATATTGGCCCTTACGGCGGGGCATTCAAAGCTACAAAAGGTCTGTATCAGCAGTTTGGCGCGGAGCGAGTTATCGATACTCCCATTGCCGAAGCTGGATTGATCGGAGCGGCAATCGGGGCTTCATTCTTCGGTTATAAGCCTGTAGCCGAAATGCAATTCGCCGATTTTATCACCAATGGGTTCAATGAGGTCGTTACTGTTGCAGCGACAACAGCGTATCGGTGGGGATTGCCGGTGCCGATTGTCATTCGTTGTCCCAGCGGGGCCGGGTTAAGCGGCGGTCCATTCCATTCGAAGAATCCTGAAGTTTGGTTTGCTCATCAGCCTGGGCTGAAAGTAGTTTGTCCGGGGACTCCTTCCGATGCAAAAGGACTATTGCTTGCTGCGATTCGCGATCCGAATCCTGTTATGTACTTCGAGCATAAGCGACTCTACCGCTCGTTAAAAGAAGAAGTGCCGGATGGAGATTTTATAGTGCCGCTTGGCAAAGCTAATATTGCTCGGCAGGGAAGCGATGCATCGATCATTACCTATGCTGGTACATTGCAAGCGGCCATTGATATGGCAACTGAGTTATCAAACTCATACTCGATCGAGGTAATTGATATCCGCTCGCTTGTTCCGTTGGATGAAGATACTATTCTCGAAAGCGTCAAGAAAACGAATCGGGTTCTTATTCTTCACGAAGATAATCTTACTGCGGGTTTCGGAGCTGAGCTTTCAGCACTAATTACAGAAAAAGCATTTGAATATTTAGATGCTCCGGTAATGCGCCTTGCGGCTGCGGATGTTCCGGTGCCGTTTGCTCCGAATCTTGAGAAACAGGTATTGCCTTCGAAAGAGGAGTTGCGAAAGGCCTTGGACCAGTTACTTAGTTTCTAATTCTTGTTCTAAATAATACCCCGTATAACTACCTGTCTTTTTATGACGTGAAGCAAGTTCTTTCGGCGTGCCTTCATCAACGATCTTTCCGCCTTTTTCTCCGCCTTCGGGGCCGAGATCAATTAGCCAATCGGACATCTTGATAATATCCATATTGTGTTCGATTACAACAACCGTATTACCTTTTGCGCGAAGCTGCAATAATACATTGAGCAGATGTTTTACATCCTGGAAATGCAATCCGGTTGTCGGTTCGTCGAGGATATAGAGTGTTTTGCCGGTTGCTACTTTTGAAAGCTCTGTTGCTAATTTTACACGTTGAGCTTCACCGCCGCTTAAGGTTGGGGCTTGCTGACCGAGGCGAATATACCCAAGGCCGACGTTTTCGAGTGCATCGAGTTTTCGTCGGATCCTCGGGATATCGTGAAAGAACTCAACGGCATCGGAAACGCTCATACTGAGCACATCGGAGATCGACTTACCCTTAAAATAGACTTCGAGTGTTTCTCGATTATAGCGCTTTCCTTGGCAGGTTTCACAGGTGACGAGAACATCCGGAAGGAAATTCATCTCGATCTTTTTCATTCCAGCACCTTCGCATTCTTCGCAGCGTCCACCTTTAATATTAAAAGAGAAGCGGCCTACTTTATAGCCGCGGATTT
>DASTAO010000228.1:0-4457 GCA_035712525.1 Kapaibacterium sp. (SeqCode) | reverse complement strand
GCCACGCATTACCTTCATTACTTCACTGCTTGCCTGCATTGACTTTTCGCCGACGCGGACAAAGCCGATCGGCTTGCTCGACGCTATTTTTTTCCCACTCGAATCGAATTCGACAAGGGTATGCGGCTTAGTATCGCTTTCATCGACAAAGACCGCGATGACATCTTTATTTCCTGACCAACTCACCACCTGCCAATCGATAATGATGGGTGGATCGCATAAGAACTGGGCAGTATGTTCGATCTCCGATAATTCAGATTTTTCACTGCCGATACCGACAACAGTGCCGTCATCGTCAACGCCGAATAAAACGATACCACCTTTGGTATTGGCAAGGGCGATCAACTCTTTTGCAATCTTTTCCGGAGAAGAAAATAATCGTTTAAATTCGAGCGTGGTCGTTTCCCCGCCCGCAATGATATCTTCAAGTTTGCGGCGGTTAAGTTTTGCATGCCAATGCTTAGGCTGTTCTAATGCGTTGAGCTGATCGAACATACGATCACAGTCTCCTTTGTCAGTACGTAGAAAGCAGTATCGGCTGAAACAACCATCACCGCCTTTGCTGCTTGTGCCGGAAGTGAATAAGAGCCTCGATAGCTCAGGCTATGGCTATCGAATACTCGAATGGAATTCAACATCGGATTGGTGATGAAGAGATCATCGCCGCTGCTACTGAGCCGTATTTCGCTTACCGAAGGATATCCAAATTGTTTCGCTAGTGCAAAAGCATTGTTGAATTGAAGCAATGAGTGCGATGTAACATCGGCAACAGTAATGTATTCGCTTGGGTCGATCACGACTGATTGAGGATTAAGTGTTGTGCTTCCGGCAGTACTGCTTGTCGTAATAATTTGTTGGGTGCCTCTGGAAGGATTAATGGCAAGCAACCGGGTTGCTTCGTTATCAATGAGATAATAATATCCAGAGCTGCCAGCCCTGACAGAAGAAGGAAACCCGAATCTTATCTCCGAGCCGGGTAAATGTCCTTCAATCGTGGCTTGCCAGATAAGATCGCGCGAGTATAGTTCGATGCGGTGATTATTTCGATCGGCAATGGCGATGGAGTTAGTCAACGAAGCATCGATATCGACCGGTAGATCGAATTCGCCATGTTTAGAGCCGGTCCCTATAGCAGAGCGGAGGCTATCGCCGGTAGCCGAAAATTTATAGACTCCCGGTGCATCGGCATCAACGACGTAAATATTACCAAGCCCATCAATGGAGATCGCCTGTGCATTTTTGAAATGACCAAACGAACGACTGGTAGTTAAGCTGCCTATATAGGTATCACTCTCAAAATTAGAAGCGGGAGGTTTGAATAATGAACAACCGCAGAAAACGAGAAGACTAAAAATGAACAGAGAAACCGAGGCGCCAAGGTTCTTGCGATGAAGCCGGAGCAGCGAGGAACGCCGTCTTCGTCGTAGCATCGGAGACGTCGAAATCGAATAGATGGGCTGCAATGTAGGCATCGATCAAATTAGCGATATACACAAGAGCTGCATAAATATACCACTTGTCGCGGTCGTCACGGTAAAACTCCCTAACGGATGTATAGCGGCTTGCATTAAATTCATCACCCCGTGCTAATTGGTTACGAACCGAATCGGCTGTGTAATGATAGCGAGTATTCTGAATCGAAGCAGCATAAAAGCATCCCGCGAATGCCCCGAGTATGAACGGCGTCTTGTACCAATCGCCAACATAGACTTGTCCCGCTCCCGGAACAATAGCTGAAAGTATAAGCGCCAGCGTTGGGTCTTTCTTCATTTTGAATCCGGTAGTGTCAGCCTTTTTTATAGCTGTAGCCTTCACACTATCACGGATCAATAGTGAATCAATAATTGCTGCCTGCGCTGAAGCAGCAAATATCAATAGGAAAATCGCGGTAAGCAAGCGCATTAGTTTGCTTACGCTCAAGCCGGGGAAATTGTTGCAATCGCTTCGATCTCGACTCTGGCGCCTTTTGGTAAAGCTGCCACGGCTACCGTGCTACGAGCCGGCTTTGCGGAATCAAATGCTTCGCCATAGATCGCATTTACCGTCGCAAAATCATTCATATCGACGAGAAAGATCGTCGTCTTGATAACATTCGATAGTGATGTCCCACCGGCTTTCAATACTTCGGAAAGATTGGCGAGCGCCTGTCGGGTTTCTTCTTCGATCGAAGCATTTTTCATATTGCCGGTCTTAGGATCGAGAGCGACTTGGCCGGAACAAAATAGATATGCCCCAAATCGAATAGCCTGACTATAAGGCCCGATCGGTGCCGGGGCAGCATCAGTAAGAATGATCTCTTTCATGGGTAAAATAACATCCCTAACTAAAGAATGGCTCAGTTATTTTTAATGGTATCAGAGCAATGACAATGCAATATTAGCCTATCTTTACCGATCTCATCGACATCGACCCAAGATCAGTCTTAGCATTATAGAAGGCTATCGGTTCCTTCGTATCGCTTGCTGCTAAAGTATATAATAGCGGGAGGTAATGATCATTTGTCGGTACGGAAAGCCTTGCTGCATTGCCGAGTTTTTCATAATCGACTACTGCCTGATCGTTGCGAGTTTCAATATAGCTCTTGATCTTCTCATCGAACTCAACTGCCCAATCGAAGCCACCGGATTTTTCAAAACTGATCATTCTAAGATTATGGACTATGTTGCCGCTACCAACAATAAGGACGCCTTTTGTACGAAGCAAGGCAAGATCTTTCGCAAGTTCATAATGCTTTGCAGGAGGATCATTCACGTCGAGGCTTAATTGATAAACCGGAATATCGGCATTCGGAAACATCCGAACAAGCACCGACCAAGTGCCGTGATCGAAACCCCAATCGTCAGCAAGATCGACTGCCTTCGTTTTTGATAAAATCTCTTTTGTCTCCTTTGCAAGTTCAGGAGCACCAGGAGCTGAATATGTGATCTTATACATGCTCTCCGGAAAGCCATAAAAATCATGAATCGTCTCGGGCTTTGCGACTGAAAGGACATGAGTCCCGTGTGTTAGCCAATGAGCAGAAATGACAAGAATAGCCTTAGGCTTCGGGAGGCTATAGGCAAGATTGCGCCAGCCGGTAACGTACTCATTCTCTTCGATGGCATTCATCGGGCTGCCATGGCCGACGAAGAGTGACGGCATTTTTTCGCCCGCTTTCAGCGAAAGTAATTCGGCGCCAAGTTCGCCGGTAGTCATCATTGTCATAGCTCCAATGCCAGCCGATTGCAGAAATGTGCGGCGGGTTAATTCCATAGTGTGGTATACGAATAAACAGCGGGATTGTTATATCACATATTCATGCGAAGTTTATACCAATAAAAAGCAACGAGTACCAGCGAATGCGAGATCTTCCCAGAGCGGACTAATTCGTCCATTTCTTCAAGCGGTGCTAAATGAACAGTGATGTTTTCATGCTCGTCGAACGTCTGTGTACCGTTTAACTCAACGTTCGTGATCAGAAACATGTAACACCGGTTATTGAGAAAGGCTGGATTGGTTAGAGCCGAGCCGAGTTCTTCGACAATACTGTTACTGGTAAGTTCATATCCCGTTTCTTCGCTAAGCTCCCTGATGGCAGCATCTTTCGGCGATTCGTCATCATTAAGCATTCCTCCAACGATTTCGAGTTCGAATTCGTCAGTACCGTGACGATATTGGCGAACGAGTACCAGTTGGTTATCAGTAGTAATAGCAACGACATTGATCCAGTCATTGGCTTCAAGTAAATAAAATTCTCCCTCGCGGCCGGTCCCTTCTTCTTCGCGTTTGACGAGATTAAAATCGAAAATGCGAGTATGTAAGATACTCTTTTTATCGAGCGTTTTCCATCTTGGTAATGTGTGTTGTTCGTCCATTAGTTTATTTGCATCAGCGAAACTACGACGAGAATCAAGAT
Organism: Kapaibacterium sp. (SeqCode); assembly: GCA_035712525.1. Classification (GTDB taxonomy): domain Bacteria; phylum Bacteroidota; class Ignavibacteria; order Palsa-1295; family Palsa-1295; genus JAFDZW01. Next base: position 562 of record DASTAO010000228.1, on the reverse strand, counting down.
AGCGAGTCAAACTTCGATCTGCTCGACAATGCGGATGCGCCAGAGGATTATTTCGCGAGGAGAAAGATCTTCTTCACCGATTTTTTCTTCGCGAGCGAGGTGAAGCTCTTTATAGCTCGACCGAAGCATGAACGTCAGGACCGTTAGTATTAAAAAACCAAGAATCTTTAAATGCGCTAAGATCAGCCAGAGCGAGGAAAAATTAAAAAAGAGAAATCGAGTCGACCACAGAATGATAATAAGTCCGGTCACTGCCGTCGTAATGGCAAGCATCCAGGAGAAACCGAGGAATCGCTCTTTAAGCTGTTGCTGGATGTCATAAGCATTGGGGCCGTAATATTCAAAGATCGGTCTTGCTACACCGGTGAGAAACAACACTCCTCCGAGCCAGGCAACTGCGCTGAAGAGGTGCATATAGAGCGCCGCCCAGTAGATATACGTTATTCCTTCGATGGATAGGATCAGTCCCATGGATCAGTTTTGAATTTGGCTAGCGACCCACTTGCCAGTTGCAGGATCAAGATGAGTCCAGGCCCCTTGAGTTTTATCAAAAAGCTCTAAG
>DASTAO010000227.1:0-2998 GCA_035712525.1 Kapaibacterium sp. (SeqCode) | reverse complement strand
GACCTCCTTGTCCTCTTAGGCCGGCATAGTGAAGCAGAAGAAGCATACTCAAATGGTTTCCTTGAAGCAGAGAAGGCTAAGAACAGCCTGGTGCTTGGCAGAATAATTGCCGGGCAGGCCTCAATAAAGGTATACAGGTACGATCTGCCAGCCGGAAAAGAATCACTCGAGAAAGCTATCTCTGTAGCCGTCTCCTGCGGTGATAGTATCGGACAAGGAATGGCACTGTCGGCATTAGCCCATGTCTACTACCTTTGGGGTCTCCCTTCGCTTGCCACGGAATATGCTTTCGACTCATATAAATTACTGAAAGACACCTCATTTTGTACCTATCCTTTATTTCGATTAGGGGCTTTGATCTCTAATGCCGGAGATGACGAAGCAGCGAAGGATTTTTTACTCGAAGGTATTGCAGCAACAGAGCGATATAACCTCGATACAGCAAGACCGGCCTTTCTCGGTGAGATCGGCATTGTCTATACAAAGTTAGGCCGGTTAGCCGAAGCACGAACATATTACGAACAAGGTTTAGCCGCAGCCGAAGAACAAGGGGAGGCAGAGCCAGCTGTCAATATTCTCACTCTGCTGGCATACACCGATATCAATAATGGCGATTTCGCTGCAGCAGAAGAAAAACTTCGTCGTGGTATTTTACTCAGCAAAGGACTTCGTAAACGACTGGAGGCATGGTGTCATCACTATTTAGCAGTCTCAGCTCAGCGACAAGGTAAGTTCAAAGAAGCCATTGCCATTCTTGACAACTTTACTGAGAATAACGAACATGATGAAAAAGCATTTATCGAGCATTCCTTTCGTATTCACATTGACTGTTATACTGAGCTTGCCGACTGGAAACAAGTTGCCTCCTACGAAAAAAAACTCCGCGAACATAAAGACAAAATAGACTCAGAGCAATTCAAGAGCAAACTCACGACGGCACAATCGCTCATCGCTACCGAACGGGAAAAACATGACAAGGAAATTGAAAAAATGAAACGGGAGCAACTCGAACGTGAACTGACGAATACGACTTTGCAATTGCTGGCGCAGACCGAACAACTTTCAGAGTTTCGAGAAGGCATCCTTGCCGTTATTCGCAAAGCACCGCCGACCGAGGCGATCGCAAAAGAGCTTCGGGAAAAGTTAAAAGTATTACCTTGTAAATCGATCGATTGGGATAAGTTCGAAGCACAATTCACCGCTGCCCATCCAGAGTTCAGAATCCGCTTGAGCGAAGCCTATCCGGGCTTGACAAAAATGGAGATCCGCATCTGTACACTCCTGAGAATGAATCTGAAATCACAGGATATTTCACAGTTAACCTGCCTATCCGAACGAAATATCGAGAACCATCGGTACCGCATCAGAAAAAAGATGGAGTTGCTGAAAGAACAAGACCTTGCGCAGGAACTGATGAAATTATAAAAACCCTCAACGGAAAAAGTCAAATCAGCGTTTGAGCGGCATCAATGCCGCAATTACAAGCCAAAAAATCACTCGGCCAGCATTTTCTTGTTGACGAGAATATCCTTCGGCGGATTGCCGAAGCAACGGATATTCGTCAAGGCGAATCGGTGATCGAGATCGGTCCCGGCACCGGATTACTTACAAAACATTTGCTCCAACAACCTCTATCGAAGCTCACGGCCTTTGAATTTGACGAGCGGGCTATCGATATCCTTCAGCATGAATTTACCGATGAGCGATTTTCAGTTATTCATAAAGATTTTCTCAAAGTTGAATTGAGCGACCTTCGAGCACTGGGCAAATTAAATGTGATCGGAAACATCCCCTATTATATTACAACACCGATCGTTTTCAAATTGCTTGAAGAGCGAGCGAATATCCGGTGTGCTACCCTCTTAATGCAGCTTGAAGTTGCTGAGCGGCTTATCGGTGTTCCGAGGACGAAAGAGTATGGCATCCCATCGGTCATATCGCAATGCTTTAGTGAGGTAAAATTACTATTCAAAGTAAAAGCCGGAGCATTCCGGCCTGCACCGAAAGTTGATTCTGCGGTAGTACGATTTGATTTTGAAAATGATTATTTCCAGCGCAGTAATACTACGGCTCCTGAACGTTTTGATGAGAAACAATTCTCGATTCTTGTTCGGACACTCTTTGCCATGCGTCGAAAGACTATTCGGAATAATTTGAAGCAGCTTCAAAGTACAAATACCGATTCTCCGGCACTGGCGGACTTCTTGCCACGACGGGCTGAAGAATTAACGGTCAAAGAATTCTTAGAACTATACCATCTGCTTTATTAGGTATTTTTGTATTTTCTACGTAGTTGATACCGGCATCAAAACCCCGAACGATCCTTGGCGAATTCACACCTGTTGAATTCGTCTTTTTGGCATTTATTGCCATCATGGCGATCATTTCCATTATTAACTTTAATACTGTCGATCTAAGCCGCATTCTGATCAATCTCGGCACAATGATCCTGGTCATATTCGCGGTGAACTGGCTTTCGAACACTTCGGATGCAAAATGGATACGCTTCCTTCATTCGTTCTATGTGGTACCGCTCGTTCTCTTTGTATTCAAAACAGTTGAGAAAATATCGTATCCTATTCATGGACATGATTTCGATGAGGTATTAATCAATATCGATCGGTCGCTGCTTGGCACGGATGCCACGACCTGGTTAACAGCTCATTTTCCGGTAACTCCGATAATCACTGAGTTGCTGGTCATTTGCTACTTCTCTTACTATTTTCTTCCGGTTGCTATTGCAATTGAGTTATTCATGCGGCGTCATAATACTCCCGACGAAGATCATTCGAACGATGATCTGGAGCAATTTCGATTTATCATTATTTATAGTTTGCTCGGATCATACATCTGCTATTTATTAATGCCCGGAGTTGGTCCGAGATTCACACTTCATGAATTTTCAAACTATTCGAATGAATTACCCGGTGTCTGGTTGACCGATGGAATACGCTGGCTCATTAATCTCGGTGAGAATATTACCGGCACCATGACTACA
>DASTAO010000226.1:0-3199 GCA_035712525.1 Kapaibacterium sp. (SeqCode) | reverse complement strand
CTTCCAATTAGTACAGGCAAAGCTTGCCGAAATGTACACCGAGATCACCAAAGCACAACTCCTCTCCTTCCGTCTCGGCCAGTTAAAAAATGAAGGCAAGATGAAACCGGCGCACGTCTCGATGGCAAAGCGTAATAATGTTGCCATGGCACTCGACATCGCAAGAGTAGCAAGAGATATTCACGGAGCAAATGGTATCCTCGGTGAGTACCCAATCATGCGCCACATGGCTAATTTGGAATCGGTGAAGACCTATGAAGGAACGCATGATGTCCATACGCTGGTGTTGGGTATGGAGCTGACTGGGATTAATGCGTTTGAGTAAGATTGCCTGAACCTGGATTTGGGGGATTATCGGGATAGCTTTGTTTTGACTTTTGGATTATTTGGCAAAAGCAAAGTTTAGCATTCGGTATATTAATTTTGCTACCAGATATGTAGCATGGGGTTGCGCAGCATTCGGCACTAACTCAACCACATCAAAACCAACGATCTTCTTCCCCGCTTTTCTTAATTCTCTAAAGATCTCCATCGTCTCATTCCACTGAAAACCATCGGGTTCAGGAGTCCCGGTCGTTGGCATAATGGAAGGGTCGAAATAATCTACATCGAAGGTAATATAAACTTCATTCGATGGCAGCGCCGAAGCTACTTTCTTTTGCCAGTTCGCTGTATGTTTTTCTCTTCTTATTTCTGTAGCGTAAAATGTCTTGATTTTTTTCTTTTTGATAAATTCGTACTCTTCTTTACATTGTGCTCTGATGCCAACTTGCACTACCCTCTCCATGGGGAAATGTGTTTCATCGGCAACGCGAGACATAAAACAGGCATGGCTATATGGAGTACCGCCATATGTATCGCGAAGATCAGAATGAGCATCAAAATGCAGAACCGACATCTTCGGGTATTTCTTAAAGTGAGCAGCTATCGGTGCCGTAGAAATAGTATGTTCGCCGCCAAGAGTAACGACAAATTTCTTATTCGCTATTTCGACTGAGACAGCCTTCTCCAAGAGGTCAAGCGCTGGCTTACCGGACTTATTCCCATAGCTAACCGGCGGAAGTGTCGCGATGCCTTGCTTAAAGCAAATTTCCTGGAAGAATTCATCGTCCAAAAATTCGACGTACTGCGAAGCCTTAATGATAGCTTCCGGGGCTTTCGCTGTGCCTTTACCATAGCTCACAGTCTTTTCGTATGGCGCCTGAAGAATAACGATCTTGCTCGAATCGTAGGATGAATGCTCTGGCTCAAGGCCAAGGAAGTTCTTTGAAGTTGGTAATGCTTTCATATTTGTGATCGCCATAAACAAAAAAGGCGATGCTTTTGCACCGCCTTTTTTGAAAAAAGAAATTATTTCTTATTTTGCAACGATCATCGACTTGGTTGCAGTGAAGCCACCAGCATTGATCGTGTAGTAGTACGTACCGGTCGTGAAGTTTTCGGTATTTACTTTTACCGAATGGGCACCGGCACCCTGATAACCTTCGAATGCCGTAGCAACGAGATTACCAAGAGCATTATAGACCTTCACCGTGGTCTGAGCGCCTACAGCAAGCGAGAATGGGATCTCGGTGCCTTCGTTAACCGGATTCGGGAAGTTTACGCCGAGGGCATTACCGGAAAGTGGCTTGCCATCTACACCACTGAAAGAAGCATCATGAAGAAACGCGACCATAATGAAATTAGGGTAGAGTGTTTCTCCGCTCGAAGTCAAAGTATAGCTACCAGCCATTGGCCCAGATGGGGCAATATTAGCATTCTTCAAGCTATTGAAATCATATTCAGTATAATATGCTCGATCAGTAATCGTATCATATGCTGCACCAGCCTCGTGGTTACTTTCAACTGTCTGATCTGAAAGCATGGCAATATTGTTAATAGTGTTGCTATCGCCTACACTTACCATGACAGCAAAATCCTTAACATATTTGGTACCAACTCGTAACTTAGTCCCAGTAGTACCAAATTTGATCGTATAAGCATTCAGCTCTATAGATTGGTCTGTTGAGGGATCGTCGAGAGTAACGTCGCTAGTTGGAATATTAACAGTTGAGCCGATCTTGGTCGTAGGATTAGGGAATGGAAACAAATCAGTTCCATTAGGTGCACCCCAGAAAATAGGACGGATATTGACTTTCAAGCCTTTTCCGGTTGCATCATCAAGGGTAAAAGCTGCAAATCGGAAAATCACACTATCAAGAACGGGTTGAGCTAAAGTGGTAGTATAGCGGGTACCATATTCACGACGCTGATATTGTGGATTACCGCTCTGATCGTTGATTGTATCAGGCAATCTCCACAACAACCAATTATTGGCAGCATCATCATCGGGATTGAAATATCCGATCGTTTCATCAGCCGGAGGATCCTGCGGAGCAGCAAATGGCTCGATGAATTTGCCATGGGTAACAAAAACGGTATTCGGAGCCGACTTCATCAATGACTTAGTCGGACGGAGGATTTCCGTTCCTGATGTAACTGTACTTGGGCCATTGAAAACCTGCGCATTGGCAGAAATAGCCCAAACTAGCACTAATAATCCTGTAACAAATTTCTTCATAACCGCAAAGTATGATTAAGTAAAAAATTATGAATGCCTGTGCATTCGTTATCACCAAGTAAACCCCTAAAAAGTCAAAAAGTTGCGCCAGGAATGCAATAAATCTGCGAAAAGCGGCTTTTTTATGTAACTTCCGGGACTCCTAAGAGTTTTACTATATGATGCCGATTCTGTCTCGATTCTGCCGGTATATACGGAGCCGCCAATTATATGGTTTGTCCATCGCTTTTGTAATTCTTTTTGCTCATATTAGCTACGGACAAAGTACCCAGAACTGGCGAGTCATTCAACGAGGCTCCAGTGGCACACCTACCATAATATTACCTGCCAAAGGGGCTTCACCTCTATCAAAAACGGCAACACCTCAAAGTACTAACGGCAAACAGGTATTACCCCAGACAATCCTCAATGAGGTAACTTATTCAGTACTCGGATTACCAACTCAATGCATACTATCACAGGGTGTATCAGCCTCTGCCGGAAATAGCACCGACTTTGTATATACTGCTTCCTATAACGGAATCCACATTCAAGACCGATACTTAAAGATCACTGTTGGAGTAATAAATAATCAAATATTAACAATCCGAAACTCAATTCCGAATTACTTGCCGGATGTGTCAATACCGTCTATACCTA
>DASTAO010000225.1:0-4591 GCA_035712525.1 Kapaibacterium sp. (SeqCode) | reverse complement strand
ACCGTCAAATGTTGGAGCTTTTGCATCTGCGCCTAAGCTAAAGCTTCCGAATTCCATATAATCCATTGCTGCTCCATTGTTCTGGTTGGAGAAGTCGCCAAGGATATATAATTTTGATTGGTCTTTCGAAAGGGCGATTGATGGCCACAACAGATCCTTCTCATTTTGATCGGAAGCAACATGGCTGCAAGTCGTTTCTACAAAATTTCCTTCACCAGGAGCGCCGTTTTCTACATAGATCGCAGAAATGAACGATGTTGTAGATTCGGGTTCGTAGCGATGGGCAGCAATGATCGGGACATAAGAATTGCCGCGCTTATAGAGAACCATGTCCGGATAACCGGTACGTACAGAGCCCGATACTACTTTCGGAGCGGTCCAGTGGGCACCACCGTCTGCACTATAAGAATAGACAATACGCCGTGAAGGGTAGTTACCACCATTGGTATCCGATGCCAATGATGAAGTTGTAGTCATTGCACAGAAGTGCATCTTCATCGGATCGCTCGGATCAACCTGAAGATTGTGAAGACCACGCCCATGCACCTGAAGGTCAAAATTTCCACCGATACCGGTATAGCTTGAATTCGGTAACGAGATTATTGAAGATGGTTGAGCTGGAAAAATAAATTGATCGGAAGATCCATTCGAAGCAGAGCGGCCACGACCATCAGAATTATGATCGGGACGGATCGGAACATTAACGCTGCTATTAGCTACATCGGCACGACGGGCGCTGTTTTGAGCAAAAGCAGTCGATCCTATTAGTATTGTGAATAATACGAAAACGGTAAAATATCTTCTCATTGCCGTAAAAAATGGTGAACAATGCACAACTCAGATATGCAAATTACGGAATTTTTGCCAATTGATTTGCAAATCTGATCTTTTTTGTAATAACACACAACTCAATATGAAGTTGCTTTTCCCGCGCGATTTAGCTATTGTAACGCTGCCAGATACTGCCGCAGCGCTGCGATACCCATACCCCGTTCGGAAGAAACGGAAAACATCCGTTCATACCCGCTAAATTCCGTCTTTATATACTTTTCGTGCGCCGATATCTCGCTTTGCTTTATCTTATCGATCTTTGATAGCACGACGAACCATCGACACTCAAGCGAAGCTATCCATTCCAGAGCCAGTACATCGCTTTCCAGGCCTTGGTGGCGCGAATCAATTACAATCCCAACTGTTTGTAATTCAGTTCGTTCTGAAATATAGGATTCCATTAGCCTCCGCCACTTCTCCTGATCGGCTTTCGAACGGTGTGCAAAGCCATAGCCAGGAGTATCTACCAGATAATACGAAGGCGGAAATATGTAAAAATTTAAGGATTGGGTTTTGCCAGGCTTAGCACTGGTTTTAGCAATTTCTTTTTTGACAGCAAGTGAATTAATTAGGGAGGATTTCCCGACATTCGAACGCCCGATCAATACAACCTCCGGCAATCCATCAGACGGAAGGTCTTTCAGATCGAATACTGACTTTACGAACGCCGGTTGAATTGCCATCGGTTATAGACTACCTAAAATAAAAATGGCACAACGAAATCGTGTGCCATTTACTATCTTTATAAGAGTACAATCTTACTCTGCGATAACGTTCACTTTTACCGTAGCGCTTACACCATGCTTTAACTTGACAGTTACATCATGAGCGCCAAGAGTACGGATCGGTTCGTCAATAGCGATCGAACGGCGATCGAGTACATATCCCTGATTAGCCAATGAATCGGCGATCATCATTGGAGTTACCGAACCGTAGAGCTTCTCTTCTTCACCCACACGCATCGGGATCGTGACCGAGATCTCGCTCAATTTTTCAGCAAGTTTTGTAAGATCGGCTCGTTCGAGGTCGATCTTCTTGCCGCGGATCTTCATTTCCTGCGCAATGCGCTTGAGTGCACTATCGGTGGCGGTATAAGCCAGACGGCGTGGTACAAGAAAATTACGGGCATAACCATCTTTAACGGTGATCACTTCACCGGCAGCGCCCAAGGTATCGATATCTTCGCGTAATATGACTTTCATATTCGTTCGTACAATTATAGTGGGTGATTACTCTGATCCTTTTTCTTCTTCAGCTTTGATCTGCGCGATCTTACGTGCTTCGACGTTCTCTACGCGAGTCTTCATTGCCTGGCGTCCGGCAAAATTTTCTTCCGGCATTTCAAGGGTCAACCAACGCAAAACATCCTCATCGAGGTGATAGACACGCTCGAGCTTGGCATTGGTCGAAGAAGGTGCAGTATAATGAAGGGAATAATAATGGGCGCTCGTCTGCTTTCTGATCTCATATGCAAGGCGGCGGATGCCCCATTTCTCGGTTTCGATGAGCTTACCACCGTTATTGGTAACGGTATCTTCAAAACGCTTGACGATCGCAGCTAAGGCGTCGTCACCGAGAGTCGTCGGAAGTAAAAATGTAGATTCGTATCGTTTTTCAGCCATATTACGTAGTCCTTTGGATACCAGAACATCTGGCAGCCCCTTCCCTACCTGAGATAGGAGCAGGTTAAAAATAGCCGGAGTATAACAAAAAACTACAGCTTGGGTTCATTGTTTATACAAAATTGAACGAATTTTCCCGTTTTTACCTATTCATTACAACCGCCCGGCTTTTAACGGGTTATTTTGGAATGAAAAAGCTACTGTTACCCGAGCCAACTATGATTGATCGCAATCCCCTAAAAGCGATCGATATCGCTACTCGAATACTTGAAACCACCCCAGATTCAGACCACCTACAAAAAGTCCGATGTCTGAGCATTATCGGAAATAGCTTAAAAGATACTACCGACAATGTTACTGCTGCAAAGGCTCTCTTGAAGGGTCTACAAGAAGCAGTTCTATCGAATAATCCCAGGGCTGAAGCTGTCATGTATAATGCACTTGGCACAGCTTCATCAAATACTGGCGATAGCACTCAGGCGATAGAATATTATAGCAAGAGCAGGACTCTGGCATCTTCCATAGATGAGCAGGAGATTTATGGAATAACAACAATGCACTTAGCGATCCAGCATATCCAGGCAGGTGAATATAAAGCAGGCCTTGTGTTGCTTCTCGAAATTTTACTTCTTACGGATCTCGAGAAACTTCGCTCCCGACGTTCATTTGTTTATGCCAATATTAGTTTTTTATATCAAACAATCAATGACTACGAAAATGCTCTAGTTTATAAATTAAAAGCAGCTGAAGCATTAACCGATACCGAACCCTCCGTTTCTAAAGCCGTGATTGCTTCAGGACTAGGAATGTCCTACCTTGGAGTAAATGATACCGAAAGAGCACTTCCTCATTTTTTTGAACAGCTCTCGATCGCAAAAAAACTGGGGCTTCCTACACACAAAGCTATGGCGTTGCATGGAATAAGTAAAGTCTATTTAATGCAGGGACAGTTTGATCGTTCAGAAAAAACCGGCCTTGAAGCATTGGGGTTATTCAAAGAGACTCAATATCGGCTTGGCGAATTTCATTGTACCTACCACCAAGCGCTTATCCATCATAAAAAAAACCATCATAAGGAGGCTTGTTCATATCTTAAGCAGAGCATTTTATTAAGTGAGAAAGCTAAATGGGATGGTATTATTGGCCCTCTTTATAATGAGATCGCTGAAGTTTTCGAAATCGCCGAGGATACCAAGAACTCAAGTAAATACTACCGTAGATATATAGACTTTGAAGAGCAGTTCAATACGTTCAAATCACGAAATGAGTTGTTGCAGATCCATCAACGATTCGAACAGCAAGGGATACAACGAGAAACGGATAAAAAAGAGCTTCAGACATTACAGTATACACTTGAACAGCAGCGAAATGTCCTTCAGCGCATTAAGCAGGAAGTATCATCAAGTTCTACACACGATTCTTCCATTGTTTCTTCGATAACGACGCTTCTCGATAAAAAAACCGAATGGCAATTTGTCGAGACACAACTTAGTTACGAAGACATAGAATTTAGCAAACGACTTGTTGCAAAATTTCCGACTCTTACTCGAACAGAGATTAAAATTTGTCAACTACTAAAACTGGGCTGGAGCACTAAGTCAATTTCACAGCTATTATGTATTTCACCCTTAACGGTAGATAAACATAGAAGTTCTATTCGCACAAAATTAAAGATCCAACAAAAGACGGGTTTGCAGGGATTTCTTCTTAATATCTAATCCCCCATAAAATTACTGGTTCACCTTTCCCATCATGCTGCGTAGGAACGGGTTACGTATCTAACAACTCGTTTTCACAAATCAGTATGACCATGAAAAAAAGCTACTACTTATTTTGCATTTACTGCCTCCTTAGTATGAGCTACAACAATCTGTTTGCTCAAACAGCAAAGTACACCGTAAAGACTAACCTTGTCACAGCACCGTGGCAACAGTTGGAAAATGCCACTATGGTACCAGTCGACTGGACTACCGATGTCGGCTCAATAACATTTACTCTCTTTCCGGTCGAAAATCAGCATTTTGATTTTTTTGGAAGGAGTTATCTACTCGCAGGCCAAAATACTACTTGGGCAACGAAGGATGGTTTTATGATAGTGACTAGCTTAAATGATGTAAATGTCATTTCCCCATACTTCA
>DASTAO010000224.1:0-9790 GCA_035712525.1 Kapaibacterium sp. (SeqCode) | reverse complement strand
GGGCCCGACACTAGTCATGTTACAGAAGATTACAGACGTTCTCGGATTCCAATAATCGCTCGTAGCATCGTTATCCGATTCAAAGCCATTTGAGAGCGAAATATCAGCAATGTTCGGATCGCGAAGTGCAACACCGAACTGTACTTTACCGCTGAAACCGAAATCAGTATCGAAATCATCATCAAGACCCTTGAAGGCAATGATATGCTTTACATTTACTGTACCCCCGAACCACTCATATGAATCGTCACCAGAATAGCTGACCTGAATGTGATCGATAATGGTGCCATCACCGACCCCACCCATCGTCAAACCATTAATCTCATTATTTGGAGAGAGCGGAATACCAGGAAATTCAATACGAATATATTCCAGATCACCACTATTATCATGAGGATCGGTACCACCATAATGGCTACGCGGACCACCTTCGATCTGAGCATCACCACCAGCAATATTACCGCCATTAGCACTGTTATTTTGATTAATAGGGGAACGACCGCAAAGGATAATTCCACCCCAGTCGCCCGATTGGCGTTCACCTGGTTTCTGCTGGCTGAGGAATAAGATCGGAGAAGTCTTTGTACCCTTTGCAATAAGCTTCCCTCCACGCTCAACGATCAAACAACCTTTCGTTGCTTTTTCACCATAGATCGTTGTACCCGAATCAATCGTGAGTGTAGCGCCGTTGACAACATATAAAAACCCACGGATAAGCCAGGTACGATCATTCGTCCAGTGGACATCACCGACGATGCTATCTTTTGCGATATCTTGCCCATAGACTTCAATACCTTTACCGGTAAGAGTAACGGTCTGTTGTCCGCTCGGAGCATTATGGCTGAATTGAAGGGTTGCCGTTTTACTGCCGATTGTGGTAGGCATAAATTTAATGACAACCGATTGAGTCTTTGACGGATCTACCGAGGTGTTTGTATTGCCACTGACGAACGTGAAGTCAGAAGCATTAGCGCCGGTGATCGCAAAATTCGAAAGGGTAAGTGGAGCTGCGCCGGTGTTCGTAATGACGATCGTCTGAGTGTTGGACTCGTTCAAACGAACAAGAGCAAAATCGTGAGTTGATTCAACGCTAAGAACCGGAGCCGAAGCAACACCTGTACCTTTTAGATTGACCTGAACCGATGAGTTATCAGCAGCAGTAAATTTAATTTTCGTCGTGAGATCTACTGTTGCAACTGTCGGAGCGAAGCGAATAGTGATCGCTTTGGTATCACCCTTGATAAGGGTGAACGGGACAGTATTACCGCTAACGATCTTAAAGTTTGTCGAATCGAGAATGCCGACACTGACAACCTGAAGCGGGCCATTACCTGTATTCTTTATGAGAACAACAACTGAATCCTTAGTCTTACTGACGAACGTGTTCGGGAAGTTCACATCTGTTACCGCAGCGCCAAGGACACCAACATAATTGGTATTTTGCGGATCATAATTCGACCATAAAGAATCCCAACGTGGGCCAGCCGGATCGAATGCGCCGACATAGCTTACCTTTGTAAAGAAGCTTTCGTTACTAAACTTTGGGTTAGTAAAATCGGCATGATTGATCGCCGGGGAATTGGCAAGCGGGCGCCAGTTCGGAGCAGTCTGATTGAATGGATCTGCTAGGCCTACTGAAGAAGGCTGAATGAATGCCTGGTTATTAAATGATGGCGTAGCATACCAGCTAGAAGCTCCGAAGCCACTGACGTTCGTAAGAAAATCAAAACCGGTACGAAGGCCTGCCCAGATGCAGTTACGGATCTGTACGGTATCATTCTTTGCTCCATTTACAACACCTGCACCATCGAGGAGTAAGCCGGTCGGCCAACCCATAACAATTGAATTGACAATATTTAATTGTGAGCTTCGGCGAATATGAGCACCACGACCAAACAATGCATTGAATGACTTGCTGGTATCCGATTGAGGGCCGCAAGAGGTCATGTTACAGAAGATCACACTTGTTCTCGGCGACCAAAAATCTCCGGTTGCATCGTTATCAGATTCAAAACCATTTGATAGAGAAACGTCAGCAATATTGGGGTCGCGAAGAGCTACACCGAATTGCACTCTGCCGCCGAATCCGAAGTCCGTATCGAAATCGTCATCAAGTCCTTTAAAAGCAATAATATTTTTCACATTTACATTGCCACCAAACCATTCGTATGAATCATCACCGGAATAACTGACTTGAATATGATCAAGAGTGGTTCCTGATCCGACGCCACCCATTGTAAGACCATTGATCTCATTATTCGGGCTTAGCGCAATACCGGGATATTCGATTCGGATGTATTCGAGTATACCGCTATTATCGGCCGGCAACTGACCGCCATAATGGCTTCGTGGACCACCTTCTATCTGCGCATCACCACCTGGAAAAGCCCCGCCGCTATTGGTATTATTCTGGTTGATTGGTGCATTGCCGCAAAGAACGATACCACCCCAATCACCGGAAGCACGTTGACCGACCGGTTGTTGGCTCGTAAAAATGATCGGGCGTTGTGGTGTTCCGATCGCGATGATCTTACCACCGCGTTCGACGATCAAGGTACCTTTTGATGATTTTTCACCATAGACAATGGTACCGGCGTCGATCGTCAGTGTTACTCCGTTAACAACATAGACAAATCCTCTTAGCAGATAGGTTTGGTCAGCCGTTAAATGGACGTTACCGACAATACTATCCTGTAATATGACTTGCGTTTGCGCCGAAGCACTCAGCGCAAAAAAGGTGCTGAGAAAAAATAAAATGAATGCAATACGTTTCGTTATCATATATAGGTTTGGAAATAAGAACTGCAAACTTAACCGGGAAATACTTTTAAATTATTTTCTTACTGTTACGTGATTGTTAAATGATAAAACGTAGTGGATGGCAATACATACATAATCATTTATTAATGATTAAGAAATTACTGACGACCGATCCGTCAAAAAATAAACGAATTTGCCAAACTATTTCTTTCGTAATTGTTCTGTAATACCTCGTTAATACGTATTTCCTAATTTTGACCCTCTAACCATAACCAATTCAAAGTCAAGCAAATGAAAACCCTTTTCTACGTAGTGCTATTGCTATTGCTCGCCCAAAGCATAGCTACAGCTCAAATTGCATTCACCCCTGTTGATACAAACTTTGCGATGAAGACCATCGTCCTTCCGAAAGGATACGATTTTTCAACATTATTCATTGGCGGAGTCGATTCAGTTGTTCTCTCTAATGGCACTAAGCAACTATCAAAAGAGAGCCAGGATCTTATCATCTTTATTCCTAAAGATGGTAACTCCTCTACCGAAGGCCTTCTTTACACCAATCATGAGACGAGTGGCTCAGATGCTAATCTGGGCAATGGCGGCGGCGGTACTGTAATGAATATCCGAAAGACTCCCTATAACTGGGAAGTCCTCGGCAGTCGCCGTAAAGTTGATTTTACGCCTGTCGGAGGCACCTCGAATAATTGTGCCGGCAACCTTTCGCCTAAAGGCTCAGTGTTTTCGGCAGAAGAAACGGTGCCAACCAGTAATCCCGGTTTAAACTGGGGCAACGATACAGCAGACTTTAGTGGGTATAAACGATATCTCAACGTCGGCTTTATGGTTGAGATCGATGCCCAGAATGCTGTTGCTCTTCGTAAATGTTATGCGATGGGGCGCTATGCTCACGAAGGCTGTGCGTTTGCCGCTGATCATAGAACGGCATATTTAACTGAAGATGCAACCCCGGCTTGCTTGTTCAAATTTGTTGCCGATAATGCCGATGATTATTCAAGCGGACAATTATCGGTCTATAAACAATCGGCCGACGGACAAAGCGGCACGTGGTTGCCTATTCCTCGTAATCGAGATTCTCTTAATATCACGAAGGCTATCGCCCTGCGACTCGGGGCAACAATGTTCCTTCGTCTTGAAGATTGTGAGATCGGCCCCGATGGCAATTTATATGCTGCCGAAACGGGCAATGACAATGCTAACTTAGCAAGCAACGAAGCAGCTGGTAATAAGCCGGCATTGCATCTCGAACCGTTCAGAGTTGGAGTCACCAGCACCATTCGTGATACGTTCGGACGTATCATTAAACTTGATATAGCGACCGGCAAAGTAACGAACTTCCTGCAAGGTGGCAAAGGCTCAGATGGAATTACCTGCGTTTCGAATCCAGACAATATCGCTTTCGATGTGAAGCGTAATGTATTGCATTTCCATGAAGATATTAATGGCACGACCGGCGGCCGTTCGCTTCGCAACCTTACAACTTGTGAGAATTATGCTGTCGACATGAACATTGCTAATCCGACTGTTAATGATTGCAAACGATTTTTAGTCTGCCCGACGAGTGGTGAAGCTACCGGCATTTGGTTTACGCCGGATTATGAAACCTATTTTGTAAACATCCAACACCCATCATCGAGTGATTTTTTTCCGTTCTCGAAAACGACTACTATTGCGATCACTACTACCGGCATTAAGACGAAAGACTTCATCTGGAAAAATCCACCATTCCTCGGAACAACCCAACACGAAGGTATACCGATCTATTATGGTGCACTTTCAGGACTTGATGCCATTCCTGGTACATCGAATGGTTTTATGTCATTAACAGATCGTGGACCGAACGTCGATGCCGATAACATCAATGGCGGTAACGCTGCCGGCGTGTTCCCTTTCCCCGGATTCAACCCGGTGATCTATGAGCTTCGTACTGAAGGCGATTCGATCAGAATGGTCTCGATGCTTCCATTTAAAAATAATACTAGCGGCCCGGTTAGCGGTTTACCACTACCGCCGGTTCCTGGAGGCACTGCACTTGATCCTTCTTACCTGGATATCTCAAAGACGCCAGCTCCGAGCGATCTCTATGGTATTGATTGCGAAGGTATCGTACCAGGTTTAAATAAAGACTATTATATCTCTGAAGAGTACGGGCCATCTATCTGGAACGTTGATGCTAAAACCGGTCGATTGATCCAACGATATACTCCTTACCCGTATGCCGGGCAGGAAGTAATTATCGATTCCGTGTTCAAGAAGCGCCGCAATAACCGCGGATTCGAATGTATTGCCTTTACTCCAAAAGGAAAAGTTTATGCAATGCTTCAATCTCCGGCTTATAATCCGAACAGTTCTGCCGGCGATGCGTCCCAAATTCATCGTATCGTTGAGATCGATCCGGCAACCGGAAAGACTCAGCAGTTTGCGTATCTCCATCAGCCAAAGACGGCTAATCTTCGTGAGAAGGATTGGAAGATGGGCGATATGACAGCGATCAACGATTACGAGTTCCTCGTCATCGAACAAGCAAATCGTAACGGTGAAGATTCACATAAGATCTATAAGATCGATCTCCGAGGTGCTACCCCGATCGTTGGTGATAATTTCGGTGGTAAAACACTCGAACAGCTTGTCGATACAAAAGGGCTTGCTGGAGCTGGTATTACTCCTGTAAAAAAATCCTTCTTCCTCGATCTGGCTGCAACCGGGTATGATATTAATAATGATAAAGCTGAGGGCTTAACGATCATTAACGATTCTACGATTGCGGTCTGTAATGATAACGACTTTGGCATTACATCGGTGAATGTAGACGGTGTTATCTCTGCCTCAGGTAAGAAGTCACATATCTATATCATCACACTTCCGCCGCCGATGCGGTTGCAGAACTATGTTCGCATCACCGATCGCATCAATCCAAGGCTCGCAGCTACTCCGCGTCCGTTGAAATTCGACTCGGCCGAAGTTGGCTTTAATAATTGCCGCTTCATCACGCTTAGCAATCCAGGGACAAATCCTGTTCATATCCAATCGCAATACTTTGCGACGAATGATGGCGATTTCAACTTTACTCCATTAACCGGTAACGATCTGATGATTGCTCCGGGAGCTACAAAGCAGTTAGAAGTCTGTTTCAAACCGATCCAAAAGGGTACTCGCTTTGGTCGCCTTGCTCTCAAAACAGATATTCCATTAACCTACGAAACCTTTAGACAAGATACTTCCATTATTTTTGTCGATCTGCAAGGTACGGGAATGATACCCGGCAGGCTTATTATTACACCAACCTCCTATATCGATTCGTCAATTATCGGAAAAGAAAAATGTCATACTGTTATGCTTTCTAATCCCGGCGAAACCAATGTGTTGGTTACTACTGCAAGCCCAGCCGGATCGTTTATCGATCGCTTTACGATCACCGGTTTAGATGCTCCGTTCCAATTGTTGCCCGGGGCTTCGAAGACCTTTACGATCTGCGCAACCCCAGTCAATGCAGGTCTTGAAACTGCTGAGATCGATGTCGAAGCAATGACTAATGGGAAGAACATTATTTCACAAATTCCACTTGGGGTCTATGGCCGTACGGTCTGCGCGACAGCATCGCCGCTTTCACTTTTTGAAACAAAGAAGATCCCGGTAAATACATCGGATACGGAAACTGTAACCGTAACCAATTGCGGTGAAGTTGCAGCTGCCTATACAATGGCCATTACAGCAGACCCGTCAAGTGCCTATTCAGTGATCGGTTCTTCGACATCGGCACAGGTAGCTCCGAGTTCAACGACGGTGTTTAAAGTCAAATTTAATCCAACCGTCAAGGACCCGGCAGCAGCAACTGCCCGAATCAGCAGCTCGGATATCACACCGATCACTGTTGCACTTAGCGGCACCACCGCAACTGTAAAGGTCGTAGCAGCATCTCCGAATGTTCCGAATACCATTGTCGGAAAAACCAGTCCGGAGTTCGATGTTACGGTAACCAATGCCGGCAATATCAATTGGACACCAGGAACGGCGTCAGTTACGGGGCCGTATACCTTCAGCTCTGGATCGACTACAGCGATCTCGCCTGGCGCTCAGGCTGATTTCAAATTCACCTATACTCCGACAGTAGTTGGTACGAATATCGGCTCCATCACTTTCGATCAATCTTCACCGACACCAGAATCGCCTGTAACGATTCCACTTTCAGGAATCGGACTTTCCAATGCTGGTGTGGCAAAAGATGAGAATGGAAAGTCATTGCTTGTACTCGGAGATAATTCACCAAATCCGTTCTCAACTACAACTACAATCCGCTATTCGATTGGTAAAGTAACCGTCGTTCAAGTGAAGGTCTTTTCCATTGAAGGGAAGGAAGTTGCAACGTTAGTTCATGAGCAGCAGAATGCAGGCGACCACAACACTACATTCGATGCTTCGGCGCTGACGAGCGGCAATTACGTTTATTCAGTAGTGACTGAATTTGGTACATTGAGCGGCATACTTACTGTTCAAAAGTAATACTAAATAATAGTGTTTTCAGATAAAAAGCCGGGATTTCCTGGCTTTTTTATTTACAAATTTTCCACTTTCTTCCATTGTTATTTTCTCGTTTTTTCCTCTTGCTTTTTTAAAAATTATTTCGTATATTCTCTATTGAATGTCAGCCTGACGTTCAAGGTTGCCCACGCAGAAACAATTTCTCATCAAGCTTTCAGAAGGGACCAGCAATGGAACACTTTGCTTCAGTGACTCAGATTGAAACGGTGCCGATCATGCCCGCTTCAACCGACTCGTTTTCAGCGACAGCGGGTCTGGCGTCAAATTCGACTGCCAATTTTAGCTTTACGCAAAAACCATTAGTTGATGTCAGTGATTCGGAATTGCGTGCCCGAGTACACTGGGCGAATATTTCTACACCACGATTTTTCGTGCATTACGATCGCGTCTGTTATCATGAGCGCGAAGCAGGAACGATCGCCCATACCCTTGAAGATATCTGCCGGACGATATTTTCGATGACCCATGAAGGCTTTTATGGTCAGTTGCAGGTGTATCTCTGTGATCTCCGCAGCCCTGCCCTTCTTGGGCGTAAGACCAAAACTCATTTTAATCTTGCGGAGCATTCGGTGTATCTCGTGCGCTCATCGTTCGAAGCTGCCGAAGCTGAGTTAGTCGCGATGATATCTCATGCCATGAGATTCGGAAGATACTTAAAGCACTATGGCATCACTCCAGGCTGGGCAATGCTCGAAGATGCTTTTGCTACCTTTGTTACCGAACGGGTCATGCCCGGGCGTTCGAGCTATCCGTTCTATGGTGCAGATCCGGACGTGATCGCTCAGCATTTGAAGGGCCGTGGATTGTTACCGTCGTTAAGTTATGCCTGGCATAGTGTCAGATTTTCCTCTGAGATCGAACGCCGTGTTCTCGCCGGAGCGTTCTTATTATATCTTGGCGATACTGCCTCGGATGATTCGGTAATTCATTTCAGCCGCTGGGATGATGATATAACCAGCAATACGTTTGAAGTTTGTTTCGGAGCATCCCTCGATCAGCTTGAAGAAGATTGGACCGCTCACCTACCAAAAACGCTCTGTCTCTATACCGATGCCGAACGGCAGGAAATGATACTTAGGTGGAATGCGGTCATGAGGAGAAGACACTCCTAAAAATTACGATCGCACAGCTTACTTTCTTCGCAACCGAGCCACAAAGAAGCCATCACAATGATCCTGCTCAGGATGAGTTCTTCTTGTTGCTTCAAGTGTAAATTCTGGGTGCAAGCTTAAGAACCAGTTTGCCTGATCTTCACCTTCGCTTTTTAGCAGCGAACAGGTTGAATATAACAACACACCACCTTCTTTGACGTAGGGAGCATTCCGCTCAAGGATGTGTCGTTGCTTCTCGATAAGTTCATCGTGCATCGTACTTGTCAGATTCCATTTGATACTTGGATTGCGGCGAAGAGTCCCCGTTCCGCTGCAAGGCACATCGAGCAAGACAATATTGAATGATCCAAATGCTTTTGTACCTAAATACTGGTCGTATTTATCCGGCTTTACAATTCTAATATTCTGAGCATTACTACGTATCGACCGTTTTTTTAATTCGTCAAGCTTATACGGATCCACGTCGGTTGCAACTATCTCGCCACTACCGCGAAGCAAGCTTGAAAAGTGTAACGTCTTACCCCCAGCACCGGAACAAGCATCGAGAATTCGAATACGGTTTGAGTTAATATTTGCAAATGGGGCGACAAGCTGGCTTGCTTCGTCTTGAATTTCAAAGAGGCCATCCTTAAACGCTTTCAGATCCCAGACGTTTGTTCTCTTTTCGAGAATAAGAGCATCCTCAGCCAATGAGGAGATCGATGTTCGCAACCCTGCATCGGAAAGTATTTTTTGCAGAGCATCTCTGGTTGTCAATGTTCGGTTAACCCGAAGATTGGTCTTGGCTTCTTCGTTAAGCGATTTCAATAACGTTTCAGTCTCGGCTCCATACTCAAGTTCAAGATGTGTTACAAACCACAACGGGAATGAGTAATAGATCGACATTCGCTCTGCTGATGGCAACACAGACAAGCGGTTCTCTTCGTATGGTCTATCGACGATCTTTTCAAATACACCAAGGGGATAATTTCGAGCAATATTACCCGGAAGTCCTGAAATGATATTCCGTAATTCTTTCGGCGATTCGTCACGAAACACAAGACAATAAGCAGCAATGATTAACTGAGGTTGAATATCCGATGTCGGCAATGCATCCGCGGTGATAGATCTAAGACGCTCAAATTGTTTGATGGCTCCGAAATACACATCTCCGATGAATCGGCGATCGGTAGAACCAAGATATTTTCTCTCGCGAAAATAAGTACGGATGGTAATATCGGCCGGAAGACCCGACTTCTGAAGAAAGCGAGTGAAGGCCTCGATCGTATGCCCGAGCAAGCTAGACTTTGTCATGATAGAGGCACTCCGATCGGTGAACGGGCATGCGCCGTAAGCGATAATGGATCCGATAAACCCCTCGA
>DASTAO010000223.1:0-4044 GCA_035712525.1 Kapaibacterium sp. (SeqCode) | reverse complement strand
ATACGGCAATAAATAATAGGGTGGTACATAGGATACGCATAGAATTTTACAGTATAAACGCAACTGAACGGTGCAAAGATACAATACAAACGGTAGCAATTCGTATAAAATAAAAGAAGCGGCACAAAGGCCGCTTCTTTTGGATACGATTTGTACCGATATTAATTTTTATGAACTCCGAGCTCTTCGAGTTCGAAGTCCTTCTTCGTCTTGCGATGACGCTCTTCATCGACATTATACCCACGAACTCGGGCATATTCGATCAGCTTCGAACGCAGCAACTTACGACCGCGGTGCAAGCGTGAACGAACAGTACCGATCGGGCAATCGACGAACTCAGCGATCTCTTCGTAAGTAAAGCCTTCGATATCGCAAAGAATGACAACTGTACGGAAATCTTCCGGAAGCGACTCGACTGCACGGGTCAGATCGTCATCGAGCAGATTACGGTATAACCGGGCTTCCATGTCGTTCGGATCAGTATATTCCGAACGGATCGTGTTATAGAAGTTCTGGATGTCTTCGTAATCAACTTTATCCGGCTCTTTCGATTCTTTACGGTAAATATTGATATACGAGTTCTTCATGATCCGGAAAAGCCATGCCTTGCAATTGGTGCCCGGCTCGAACTTATCCCAAAACCGATAGGCTTTCATATATGTCTCCTGCAAGAGATCGTTCGCATCGTCAGGATCGCTTGTCATCCTGAGGGCGAAATTATACAGCGCCGTCACATGAGGCATTGCCTCACGCTCGAAATCACGGTGCCGTTCTCGCAGAATTTTATCGTCCAACATCCTTATTTTCCTTATGTTACGGCCATTGGGCCGCCTTCTATTAATACACTATTTTGGCCGGTGGGGATTTATTCTCAACGATGAAAATGTTACATTCTGGCTATGGCAGAAGGTATCCCTCACGAGTAATAAGATACAAAGATACAACATTTTGGAGCCGGTTTTATAAAAAACGTTCCTACTATTGCAGACCTTTGAACGCTACTTATCCACATTGCTGTATTATTCGTACTTTCCCCTTTTTAGTTTCGAACCTGTGGGAAGCTCGAACTAACCTCTACAAATATAGACACATAAATCTTGAATTCGTACCACTATAGCTAGAATATGAATAAGAATTCATCTATATTTTCCTATATGTTACGACTAAACACACTCAAAAGCCAAAAGTAACATCTACCCTCTTAGATCACAGCAATATCAAATTTGTACGCGAACTTGTAATTTATTAAATTATAATAAATTATAGCCTAAAATTTTGTGAATATAAAAACTGAATAAATTTTTTTGTCCTAAGCAACCCATTCCCCGGCTTTACTGTATAGTAATATAAAAGTAATCATTCCATAACATAGGGCGGCTAATTTGCCGCTTCTATGATATTCTCGATCGGCACCTCAAGACCAATGGCGTCTAAATTCAAGACCAATAACCGGGAAGTAAGCTGGCTGCAATTCAATGCCCGGGTGCTCCAGGAAGCCGCAGATGCGCGCAACCCCCTATTCGAACGGATCAAATTCCTTGCCATTTACTCCTCTAATCTCGATGAGTTCTTTCGCGTCAGGGTTGCTTCGCTTCGAAGCCTCCTGAACCTAAAAAAAGGGTCGCATAAAGATCTGGAAGTCGAGCCGCAAAAGCTCCTCAAGAAAATTCAAAAGATCGTCGGTGCCCAACAAGAGTCATTTGGAAAGATTTTCCAAACTCGAATCATCCCTGAGCTGGAAAAGAACAAGATCTTCCTTGTCAACGAAACTCAGCTAACCGAAAGCCAATCGGAAGCAGTACGAGCTTATTTCTCCGAAACCGTCCTTCCCATCCTCGAGCCAAGTTTATTGCTCTTCGATTATAAAGAGCTGTTCTTAAAAAATCGCTCGCTCTACTTTCTAATAGAGTTGGCGTTGCGAACTGATAAAGCTGCCGAAAAAGAATTTCTGCCAAAAGATCTTTCTCCGTCGTACGCATTATTGGAGATTCCAACCGATAAGCTGCCCCGATTTTATATGCTCCCGAAACAAGGTAATAAAACCTACGTGATGTTTCTCGACGATGTGATCCGTCACTCGCTCAAAGAATTATTTGCTACATACGAAGTGCTCGGTGCCTACGAAGTAAAATTAACTCGCGATGCCGAACTCCATATCGAAGATGAATTTCAGGGCGATCTCCTTGCCAAAGTAAAAGAGGGCCTGAGCAGCCGTCGCCGGGGCATTCCTTCTCGTTTTCTCTATGATCCTACCATGCCGGGAGCAATGCTCAAGGCTTTCGCAAAGATCTTTAAGCTGATTGATGAAGATCTCATCCCCGGTGGCCGCTATCATAATTTTAGCGACTTGATGCATTTCCCTAATCCAGGAATTCCATCGCTCTTCGATAAACCACTCCCACCTCTGACGCATAGTGATTTCAAAGATGCTTCTTCCGTATTCAAAGTCATGGAAGAAAAAGATGTGCTGCTGATGTATCCGTATCAGACGTACGATTATGTTTTGAAATTCTTGCAGGAAGCAGCGAGTGATCCATCCGTCATTGCCGTAAAAATTGCGTTATACAGAGTTGCCGATAATTCAAAGATCGTTGAAATATTAAAAGAAGCCGTTAAGGCTGGCAAAGACGTAACAGCATTCGTTGAGATCAAAGCCCGCTTCGATGAAGAACGGAATCTGTTCTGGGCCGGTGAACTCGAACGCTCCGGAGTCCGCGTCCTCTATAGCTTTCCGGGCTTGAAGGTGCATTCAAAAATGTGTATTGTCACCAAAATGGTTAATGGCGAAAAGAAGCGCTATTGCTATTTAGGTACTGGAAATTTCAATGAGAAAACAGCAAAGCTCTATTGCGATTTTGGTTTATTTACAACCGATGTTCGAATCACAAAAGAAGTAAAAGAAGTATTTCAGATATTAGGTCGCAAGGAGCGCTCGACTGATTTTGATCATTTATTAGTTTCTCCGTTTACCCTCCGTAAATCGCTTATCAAATACATTGACAAAGAGATCAAGAATGTAACTGAAGGTGGCAAAGGGCGAATCGTCTTAAAACTCAACAGCCTCGAAGATGAAGAAATGATCCAGCGGCTTTATGAAGCAAGTAATGCCGGAGTAAAAATTCAATTAATCATCCGCGGCATCTGTTGTTCCATTAATGGCGATGCTGATTTCAGCTCGAACATTCGGGCCATTAGTATCGTCGATCGCTATCTCGAACATAGCCGCATTTATTATTTTTATAATAACGGTGAAGAGCGGATCTATCTTTCGAGTGCCGATTGGATGACCCGCAATCTGGATCACCGCATCGAAGTTGCCTTTCCGATCTACGATGAAAAGATTCGCGAACAGCTTCGAATGTTCATCGATCTTGAACTTCGCGATAATGTGAAAGCTCGGTATTTGCAAAAAGGCAAGATGAATCATTATCGTCGTTCAAAACCTGAAACGGAAAAAATTCAGTCACAGATCGCGATCTATAAACAACTAAAGACAAAGCATAAAGAAGTAAAATCCGACAGTTGAAAACCATCCGCGAATATCCGTTTCTTCCGTTAAATTCCTGCCACATTCTTCTTGCGAAAGTTTTCAGCTTCCTGATTATTCTTAGCATTGCCAATACCTCAAAAGCTGCCGACTCCACCCAAACAGTCTTTCAAACGATCGGCAATGATATCAGTATCGGCTGGAGTGATCTCGGCCCATACTTTGCTCGCCCCCTTCATTTCGATGGTACCGACTGGCGAAATGCTTCGCTTCTTATCGGAGGCACTGCCATTGCGACTTCACTTGATAGAGCCGGAAGAAACTTTGCGTTAAAATCTCCGCACGACCAATCATTCGATAATGTAATGACTGGATTTCAACACTACGGAGAAACCTACACCATTGGCTTTGCAGGCGCTGGGTATATTGTCGGTCTTGCTTCCGGTAGTTCTGCCATCAGAACGACATCACGAGAGATCATTGAAACGTTGCTCTTAAGTGGGATTACAACAACAGCAATAAAAATTATCATCGGCAGATCGAGGCCTTATGTAGGA
>DASTAO010000222.1:0-2050 GCA_035712525.1 Kapaibacterium sp. (SeqCode) | reverse complement strand
TTTCATTCATTTCCCTAACGACAGTCATTCAAAACCCATCGAGCACATTAAGCATAATACTATCGCTTATCCCCTTTTTCTCGCCGGTACTAATGATGGGGAGAATATTCAGCGAAACCCCACCCTTCTGGCAGATCGCATTATCGTTTGCCATCATGATCGGGACATTCTTCGGAGTGCTCTGGGTCTCGGCAAGGATCTATCGGACGGGCATCTTAATGTACGGCAAGAAATATTCTTTGAAAGAGATCGCAAAGTGGGTGAAGTTTAGCTGATCCAGGATTAGGGAATCCAGGGATTTTCAGCAACACCTAACTTGAAGTTGGCATACCGTGCCATTACAAATAGAAGATCGGAAAGCCTATTGATAAAGGGCTCGATGGCATTGCCTATATCTTCGGATTGAGTCAGGGAAACGATCTCTCGCTCGGCGCGTCTTGCAACCGTCCGGGCAATATGCAGCTCGCTTGCTAATTCTGAGCCGCCGGGTAAAATGAAATGGGTTAACGGGGGTAACTCCAGTTCGAACTTATCGATAAGAACCTCAAGGCTCGGTGCATCGGCTTCAATAATTCTTGGAATCGTATTTTTTGCTAAAAGTGGTGTAGCGAGGTCTGCTCCGAGATTAAAGAGTAACCGTTGTAATTTGTCGAATACATCGGCAAAAATATTCGTCGTATCCAATGACCGCGCTTTACCAAGATGCGAGTTCAATTCATCGACATCGCCATAAGCTCGTATCTGGAAAGAGTCCTTCCGGACTCTGCCACCGGCAAAGAGTCCCGTAGTACCATCATCTCCTGTTTTAGTGTAGATCTTCATTGAACAATAAACACCGGAATGGAAAGTTTATGACGAACCGGTGTAATGGTCGCACCAAAAATAATATCTTTAAGTCCGCGATGGCCATGAGAGCCCATCACCAATAACTCAAGATGCTCTTCTCCTGCAATTCTCACTAGTTCATCTGGGGGTGAGCCATAGCCCAGGACAGCCTGAACACGGAATCTCTTATCATTCTCAAATTTTTTCTTCAGCTCAGCCATATAGACCTCCCCGGCTCTTGCGGTGCTATCACGAGTGTTTTCCTGGCTTATCATTGTCATAGGGCTGCCGATAACATGAATAAGAACAAGCGATGCCCCTTCGGAGCAAAGCGACATAGCCTGAGCAAGTACCCGTTCGTCCATTTCATTGCCTTCAAGAGCAACACCGACTGCATCGTATTTCTTATTTGCTATATCGACAGAATTAACACCGAGAACCGGTATAGATGCTTCGCGTCGTGATTCCCTAACACGGCGTAAGAATGGCTCGATGATAATATATCCAAGTAATAATGCCGTGGCGATTAAAAACGGTATAGCAATTAGCCCAAACGCATAAAGGCTCGAATGAGGATCGGATAATATCTCCTGCTCCTTTTCAAGCAGATACTTAATATTCAGACCAAGAACGATACAAGCCGTTATCCAAGAGGCGATTTTTACCCACAGCTTATTTGCAAATTCGCCCATCAACCGCTTGCTGCTTGTAAAATGGATAAGCGGAATAACAGCAAAGGATAATTGCAAACTTAGCACAACCTGGCTTGTGATAAGCAAATTGAGCGATGACGCTTCGCCCATGAGCGATATCACTAATACAGCCGGAATGATCGCGATAGCACGGGTAATGACACGCCTGACAACTGGCCGAATCCGTATATGGACGAACCCTTCCATGACGATCTGCCCGGCAAGAGTACCGGTTACCGTTGAAGATTGCCCGCTCGAAAGCAGAGCAACAGCAAAAAGAATACCGGCGAACGTTGTACCAAGCAACGGAGAAAGTAATTGATGAGCCTGCTGTATCTCTGTTACCTGGATCGCTTTTGAAAAGAATACTGCCGCCGATAAGACTAAGATCGCTCCGTTAATAAACAATGCACCGTTAAGTGCGATCAATGTATCGTAAAAATTAAATTTGCAAGCTTCTCGCTTGCCTTCCGGTGTTGGGGCGAAGCGACGAGTTTGTACTAATGCCGAATGCAGATAGAGATTATGAGGCA
>DASTAO010000221.1:0-2918 GCA_035712525.1 Kapaibacterium sp. (SeqCode) | reverse complement strand
ATCAAAGCTCTTCACTATGAGTAAATTTGCAACGTTGTTGCTTCTTATATTCTTGTCCGGTTTGGCAACAGCACAACCGAAGAAATTTACTCTGGAGCAATCGATTCGTTTGGCTCAGCAGAGTGGCCCCAACGCCCAAATGGCTCGAAATTCATTTCGGCGCAAAACTTTTTCGTATCGCTCGTTTAACTCAGGTTTGCTTCCGCGGCTAATGCTCAATGGTATTGTGCCGGATTATCAGCGAGCAATTAACCCTGTGCTCCAAAACGATGGCACCACACAATTTCTTACTCAGAGCCAGGCTTATTCGACTGCGTCGTTAACGCTCTCACAGCCACTCGTTTTTAGCGGTGGCTCTGTATTTGTATCTTCTGGATTGAGTCGAACGGATCTATTTGGCGCCATTAACTCGACGTATTGGCGCTCATCGCCGCTTGTTGTCGGAATCACTCAGCCCTTATTCCAACTGAATTCATTGTGGTGGGATAATAAGTTGAACGACCTGTATTACTCGCAGGCTGAGAAAAAATTTAATGAAGATATGGAAGAGGCATCGATTGATGTGACGCAGAAATTCTTCGATGTCTATGTTGCGAGTATGCGCGTCGGGAACGCCGAATTGAACGTCGCCATTAATGATACACTACTGAAGGTATCGAGGGGCCGATATGAAGTTGGTAAGATCGATGAGAATGACCTCTTGCAAAGTGAACTCGCTCTTGCAAATGCGAAGACTGCGTTTTCGAATGCTCAGCTTGATCATAAGATAGCATTACGGACGTTGGCTATTGCTCTCGGAATATCGGACGAAGAGATCGATGGGATCGTGCCTCCGGAGGAATTAGCAGCGATTTCTGTCAGTACGGAAACTGCCATCAATCAAGCGCATCAGAATCGGAGTGATCTCGTCAGTTATGAACTTCAGAAAACGAATGCCCAGCGTCAGTTGCGATCGCAAGAATTATCGAATGGTTTCAATGCTAACATAACGGCAAGCTTCGGGTATAATCAAACGGCAACTGAGTTAAGAGATGTGTATCAAAATCCGCTTGAGCAACAAGCAGCTCGGTTGGATTTTTCAGTGCCGCTGTTTCAGTGGGGGAAGGGAAGCTCGGCAGTCGCCGCAGCGAGGGAAGATCTTGAGCGAACGGAGACCTCGATCAAACTTCAGGAGAAATCATTCGATCAGGAAGTTGAAGCAGCGGCGGACAGGTTTCTTCGCAATCAGCAACAATTACATCTTTCTTCGACGGCTGATACGATTGCTCAGAAGCAATACCTTCTTGCAACAAATCGCTACCTCATCGGCAAATATGATGTGACTAAATTATTGCTTTCGCAGGACGCGAAAGATAAAGCGAGGGAAACATTGATCCTGACCGAGCGTGATTATTGGCTTTCCTATTATCAGTTGCGCCGGCTTACGTTATATGATTTTGCCACCGATAGTCCAATCAGATATAGTGTCGACCTCTGATCACTTAATAGTAAGCATTCTTGTTTTTACGGTGCTTCCAGTATGAAATACACAGAGATAATTACCTTCGGTTAGTCTTGGTAGTTCAATTGTCTGACTTGTTGAATTTGAAAGCTGTGTGCTGAATCGTTCTCGTCCTAATTCATCTATGATTCTGACGGTCGAAGCAGTTGCCTCTTGTTGGCTGATCGTAATAATTCTATCTTCAGCAGAGAATGGGTTGGGATAAATCGACAGTGATGTTGCTTCGGTGTTTTCTTTGACGGACTCGGTTTCAAGCCCAACTGTTTCTTTTGAAAAGTAAATATTCGGTTTGCCAAGTTTAGAATCCTGCCAAACACAGTACCTGGTACCATCGGGTGCGAATTGAACCGACGGATACATTTGAGATTGGCCTGACGGAAATGGGCGATTATTTACAATAGCTATACCATGGCTATAAAGCAAATATCTTGCGCCGTAATTCGACGTCTGATAGACAATGGCTCTGAATATTCCACCACCGATAGTGCTGATCTCAGGACAATTCGGTACCTCGGCGCCTGCGACATCGAAGGTGGTATTTACGGGAGTTGTGGTTGCTCCGGGTGTTACCGAAGTATAGTAGAGGTGGCTTGGAAACGTGCGACCGTCTGCCCAAACAACATGTGCTGTTTCCGTTTCATCGAGCACGATGTTCGGGCCTTTCATCGGACAGGCTGTAAGTATCCAATCGGTATCCTGGATATTAAGTGAGGGTTGGAAGCTTAGGCCTTGATCGGTCGAGCGGGCAAGGTAGATATTTCGGATGTTATTGTTTTGTTTATCAACCGTATTCGAACGGAAGGCAATATATACATTTCCCATCGGAGAGACTGCGATGTGTTGAGCGCAACATTCGCAGGTGCCACCAATGCCATTCGGCATACTATCGGCGGTTATATTCTTTGACCAAGTTACTCCGCCATCAATGGATCTCGTAAAGTATAGTCTGCCATGGCTTGGCACACCGGATTGCACTGGCTCACGAAAATCAAGGAAGGAAGCATAAATGTTGCCAAGCGAATCACAGGCAATGGCAGGAAAATCTTGCGCATATTTAGAATCGTCATTGCTAAGTGAGATTGGTGTAGTCCAGTTCTCTCCCTGATCGGTCGAACGCATATACCAGATGTCAGGCTGTTTGTTAACTCTGGTTGCCATCCAAATGAAATGCAAGTTGCCACTTGGGTCAATAGCAAATTTTGTGGTTCGTTGCATGTCGCTGTTACTATTTGCATTGGCACAAGCAAGCACCGGAGTTGAAAAGGTCTTGCCTTTATCGGAGGACTTTGATACAAAGATCGAACTGCCATCTCCATTTCCACTAACCCAGCAAATGTAGATCGTGCCATTATGATCGAGATGCATGATCGGTGAGCGTTGCTCGCTCGAACTGCTATTGGTACTGACTAAGATAGGC
>DASTAO010000220.1:0-14330 GCA_035712525.1 Kapaibacterium sp. (SeqCode) | reverse complement strand
GACCCATACTGGCATGGTATCTTCGGTGGAATATACCTACCAAACCTTCGTCATGAAGTCTATAAAAATCTTATCACAGCCGAACGAGAGCTTGATGAGGTTGAGAAAAAGAATAGCAGTAGTGTCATCGAGGCAGATTTTAATTGCGATGGGACAGCTGATGTGATCGTCGAAAGCGATAAGTTTATCATTGCGTTCGATCCGAGCCGCGGTGGGGCGATCAGCGAACTTAGCTTTAAGCCCAAATCATTTAATCTCACGAATTTCATAAATAGGATTCCGGAAGCTTCGCACGAGAAGCTTAAGGGCTCTGCAACTGATACAAAGAGGGAAGGCGCCGCGTCGATACACGATATTGTCCTAACAAAAGAAGAAGGGCTTGAGAAGCATTTATTATATGATTGGTATCGTCATGGTTGTTTCATAGAGCATTTTCTTTCGAAGGATGCTACACTCGACGATTTTGCAACACAGCAGTTTCTCGAGTTCGGTGATTTCTTTAAGTCTTCCATTATTCCAAAAGTAACTAGTACTGATACCGAAGTAAAACTTGAATTTGAGCATGAGGGGAATGTCACTCATTCACTCACTAATAACGAGTCACACAAGATTTTGCTGAAGAAAAACATATCAGCCCAATATGGATCAAGTGACTTAAAGATCGATTACTTCCTTCAAAATAATTCTGATACGCCAATAGATATCCGTTTCGCTTCGGAATGGACATTTGGGTTGCTTGCCGGCGATGCTCACGATAGATATTTCGAATCACCGGGCGTGGCATTAAGCGATATCGATAAGCAGCTCCGTTCGAAAGGGGAGATCGGTAATGCTACTGAATTATCGCTTACCGATGAATGGGGCGGATATAGGATCGAAATCGATACGGCTGAGCCTTGCACCTTTTGGCGAGCACCGATCGAGTCGGTCGCTTCGAGCGAAGCTGGGTTTGAAAGGTTATATCAAGGCTCGGTTATTTTTGGGGTATGGAGTTTTACCCTCGACCCTCAAGAAAATCGGAGTCTTGGGATGGTTCTACGTGTTCTTGAAAGGCAGTAGAATTGGGGATCCCGGTCCTGCTGCAACCTATAATGTCTAAAGCATTAATCCTATTGTTACTGGTCTGTTGTTCAATCCAGGCTCTTGCCCAGGAGAAGAATTCTTCTATTGCTACGATTGATACGTTGCCAAAAGCCATCACCGTTTCGGATGCTGTCGGCGAAAAAAATCATTTACCTCAAGCAGCGATCCACCCTGGTGGTGAAGTTAATTGGACCCGCTTCGGTATTTCCGCTGGAATATTAGGAGGTTCGATCACCGGCCTCCATATTCTCCAGGCAAATTCGTGGTGGTCGAAAGATCGCCAGGCCTTTCACATTTATGACGACCCGGATTATAAAGCAAACTTCGATAAGTTCGGCCATGCGTTTGCTCCTTACATTTATGCTCATTTCTTCGATGATTTATATTCGTGGAGTGGTTTCGATAGTGCTCAATCGACATTGATGGCTGCTTTAAGTGGAGCACTGTATCAGTTTTATGTCGAGATCGAAGATGGTTACGGAAAAGATTGGGGATTTTCTCCTGGCGATGCTGCTGCCGATCTCTTAGGATCGACGTTCTACTTGCTTCGCAATCGCATCGAGCCGCTTCGAAATCTGAACTATAAGTGGCTTTATTATCCGAGTTATCAGATGTTGCACGGCAGCGGTGATATTAATGGCCAGACCCTTAACCCTATAGATGATTACGGTGGGCAATCGTACTGGCTAACGATCGATGTGCATCGTATTCTACCGGAACAGGATAAAAAATATTGGCCGGAGTGGTTGAACCTAGCTATCGGTGCTGCCGGATACCACATCGGTGATTTTGCCGTGAGTACTCAGAAAGATGTCTATATAAAACCTGAAGTCGCCTATTTTATCGCTCTCGATTTTGAAATCGAAAAGATCATCCCGAAGACGAATATCGGAGTGATCGATTTCATCGTTCGCGGTTTGAACTACTGGCATCTTCCTGCGCCGGCATTTCGCATTACTCCGGATCCAAAGTTTTTCTTTTTATTCCCCCTACAGATGACGATCTAAGATGAGCAAGCGCAAGTCATCGATCCAACGGCGAGTATCTTCGGCGGTGTCTGCTTCTGGCAGGCCGATCTCGGTCATTATTCCCACTCGCAATGAAGAGAAATTGCTTACTCGGTGTCTCGATCAATTCCCGGCTGAGATGCGTCAGCGTTTTGGCCTGGAGATCATTATCAGCGATGCCGGCTCGACCGATACTACCATTGGTATTGCTGCGGCTTATGCCGATAAGATCGCTGAGCACCAAGATCCGAATCATCGGCAAACGATCGCTGAAGGCCGTAATCGAGGGGCCGCAATAGCGGATGGGTCCATCTTCGTCTTTCTCAATGCCGATACTCAGCTTGCCGACCCCATTCCATTCTTTGAACGGATCACAATCCGCTTTACCCTTGATCCGTCGCTTGCAGCATTAGCGGTAAAGGTCGAGATCGATCCGGCTCAGCGTAGGCTTTCCGATACGCTCTTTCATTTCTTTTTTAATCGGTACGTGCACCTGCTTAATGTCTTGCACGTTGGTGCTGGCAGGGGCGAGTGTCAGATCGTGCGCCGATCAGCCTTCGAAGCAGTCAAAGGGTACAATATACATTTTCCGGCTGGTGAAGATTTTGATCTCTATCATCGTATCTCTCATTTCGGAAAAGTCAAGTACGATTCGAAATTATTGGTCTTTGAATCACCCCGGCGTTTCCGGAAGTTCGGATATTTCCATGTTTACATGAGTTGGGTGCGTAACGGCTTTGCAACATTCTTCTCGAAAAAAGCGGCGAGTGAGGTTTGGGAAGAAGTCCGATAATGCCTGATGCCGATACTCACTCTCACTGAAGATCAGGTTCGTTCCTTTCGCCTGCATCGTAATTACTTAGTAGAACAGCATCCAAAACCGATCGCCGTCGTCTCAAGTCTTGCCGGCCTGCAGGCACAAGTATTTTCAGCAGCGAAACTTGGTCTTGGTATTCGCTCCGGCGTAAATGCCACTAAGATAGAATCGTATTTCACCAGAAAGAATGGCTTAGTAAAAACGTGGGCAATGCGTGGGACACTTTACGCTCTTGCTGCAAAAGACCTATCACTATTTAGCGCTGCTTTGGGCTTCGATGTGGAAGAACGATATCTAATTCATTGGAAGAAGAACTATGGGTTGGATAGAAAGCGGTCGTTACAACTGATCGAAACACTTCATTCACTATTAACCAACGAGCCAAAAACCAGGCGCGAATTCTCTCGGGAAGCAACCGGGCTGCTTGGCGATTGGGTAGAGCCGCTTATTGTAAACGGTTGGGGTGGCGCGATCAAATGCCAGTGCGATCTGGGTAACGCCGTCTTCAGCGAAGCAAAGAGGCAGGAGACGTCATTCGTGCGAAGGCAAGTGTATGTCTCGAATTGGAAAGCGTACGATCCGCACGACGCACAAGATGAATTGTTGCGTCGGTATTTATCCTCATTCGGTCCGGCGACAGTGAGTGATTTCGGATTTTGGCTCGGAAAGAATGCGCCTATTGTCAAAGCTATCTGGGACCGAATACGGCCTGAGTTGACAGAAGTTCAAATCGATGGCAAAAAAGCATTTATGCTTTCGAAGGATAGATCATTTATAAAAAACCTCGATCCTGTATCAAATCATATCTCATTGCTTCCGCTCTTCGATGCTTATTTATTATCACACCGAAAGAAAAGCCATCTCGTCGAGGATACGCACTACAAGAAAATATTCCGCATCGCCGGTTGGATAGCGCCGACAGTATTATATAACGGTCGAACAGTTGGGTTGTGGAGTATGGATAAGAAAAAAGGAATGGTAGCAATTACTGTAAAGCCTTTTACAACACTTGATAAAGGCGTAAAAGAAATAATTAGAAACAGGGCAGAGATGATCGGAAAATATTTCGAGGCAGGGGTACGGGTAACGTTCTCTTAGAACTTCAGGTAGAATTTAAGATCCCAATCGAATTGCACTCCACCGTTAACACCTAACCCAAAAGCAGGCCCGGCGGTAAAATCAATGCCGACGCTTGTATTCTTTCCGCCTGGTAATGCAGCGAAGCCAATAGTTGGAGAAAGAATAGCGGCCGAATGAACACCACCTTTTGTAGTTGGTGTCTCGGCTGAGTAGATTCCATAATAGCCAAATTTTGCAACGGGATTTACAACGCCATCAAACCATTTAAAAGGTGACCATCCTATTTGTAATCCGAGTGATTTTGGAGAGGAAAATATTTGAGAAAAATTTGAGGCATTATCATACGCGAGGTAGGGAACATTGCCAGAATAAAGTACTCCGTACGATAAGTCAAGGCTCAGGGAGGGATCGGAAGACTCCACCCCGACTGAAAGATTAAAACCGCTGATACTTCCAAAGCCGAGCCCACCTCTAAATTTAATCCCGTTAATAGCACCCTCATCATGGGCTTCAACGATCGACTTCAGTTTTTCATTGTCACTACGAATAACGGTGATGGTTGCATCTAATCGTTCGGTCTTGCTTTTTTCAGCATTATAAGCTTCCGAAAGAGCTTTTAAGGCTTCTTCATCACTTAGCTTTTTGCCACCGACTTCAAGCGTATCATTTCTTGAGATCGAAATACCCTGACCGACACGTACCGGTTCATTTTTATCAAAATCTTTCGTTTCATCGAAAATCACTTTACCGCTGCCGAGTTCATTGACGCTTAAGCGGTAGCGGTACGGTCCGTTCGGATACTGCTTCATATCATGCTCTGCTAAATAATCGGCAGGCGGCACAACTGAATCGATAAGCGTCAGCGGATGCGCCGGATCGACAACAGAAACGAGATCGAGCTTAATGTGCGCCGGATAAGCGACAGTGTACTTGATGGAAAGTCGCGACGATATTGGTGAGACTGTCGCTTTCCCTAACGCAAAATTCAAGCGCTCTCCATTGAGAAGAATGTCTTCGTTGAAGTGGCGTGCAAAATCTTCATAGAAATTCAGCATCTGGCTGTTATCGAGTCTGACGATATACGCTTGCTTATCCGGTGGAGTATTCTCTAAGCGTAAGCGAACCGGATCGCCAATCTTTACCGAAAACTCTTTGGCATATCGTTCGAACTTTACTTCGCGATCAGTGCGGTTAGATTCGATGGCACGTTCGATGATGCAATAAAATCTAAGCGAGTCGTTAGAAACTTGGGTATGGCGTGGAAGTGGCATTACGCCGACATATACAGTATATGATGCTTCTTCGCCGGAAAGAACATTCGTCAGATTGCTGACAAGGGGTAATGACAACGGCGTCCGGGCTGAACCGATATAGTACATCACAGCATGGGCTGCCGGTAAAGTTGTATCGGTTTTCTGGCGACCTTCGGGTGAGATCGAGATATAGCGCGGCTGAATGTTAAAACTGGCTTCGTGGAGCACTACTTCGCCGGTCGGAGCGTCGGTACGAATATAGTTTGCTTCGAGTCGCACCGGCTCAGGGATCATTGCCGAGCCATATTTATCGCGCTCACGCTGTAAGCGCTCGTGCATAAGGTCTTCGATCGATTTTAGGATCTCTGTTGGCTCGTTCGAGTGCTGAGGCTGATCGAAGTGAGCAGGGATGGCATTTTGGGCATGGGTCGTTCCACCAAGTATAAAAACGATAGCCACTACCGCACAAGCGGTGACGGCTATCGTTCTGAGACTTCGTATAAACAACTGGTGCACTTGAATAAAACGAATGATGAAGAGATGCTGCTAGTTGTGGGCAACCCGCAGTATCGTTCAAATTACATTTTGTCCATCTTGTCCGACTGGGAGACGACGACGGTCGGAGTGGCTTTAATAAGCTTAGCGTAGCGATGCGAGATCATGATCGCTGCCGGATCGGGCGTTTCAGCCGTTGCCGTTTGAGTGGCTGCAGAAGCAGGCTCGTTGACAACCTGTTTTACTTCCTGACTTACAGTGTTCAACTGGGTTGCATGAGTGGTAGTATGAGAAGCAATATGGCCAGTTGCTACGTCAGTTGTAGCTGATGGTGCAGGGGTCGATATGTCAGCACCGGGTGGCTGAACTTGGGTGGAAACTGAAGGTTGCGGAGCAGGAGCTTCCGTATTCGGTGCAAAAGCAGTTACCGGTGTATCTTGTTTCGATTGGAAACCGAACCACGCACCACCAATGAGCAATAACAATAGAGCTGCATAAGAACTGCGACGAATCCAGACCTTTTTTATCCGGTTGGCGGTCGAAGGTTTTGCGATCGGCTCGGCGTCGGCAACACGTCCTGGGACAGGTACAGCCTTATGGTTGCGGCTGATCTCTGATCTGAGGGCAGCAACTACTCGTGAATCGACGGTAGCCGGTAGTACAAAACGGCTATCGCTCTTTGAGCGAGCAAAAGCTTGACTCAGAGCATTATAATCTTTAGCTGCGCTTTGGAGTGCAGTATCCTGCTTCAGGGCAGTCCGGACTTCGCCGTCAGCCTGAAGTTCACCGTCGAGCCAGGCAACTATGTGCTCTTCGGTCATATATGGGGCTTCGTTTTTCATAAATCCTCGTCTTCTTCTGTAGCGGAAGAATTACTTCTTCCTTGAAACTTTTGGTCGGAAAAGATCGGTTGCAAGACTTTGCGCAATCGTTTCTTAGCCCTGAATACTCTTATACGAATAGTCGAGAGCGATGTTCCTGTCAGCCTGCCGATCTCTTCATACGTTAGTCCTTCGTACTCCGAAAGCATTAATGCTTCACGGTAGGTCTCAGGTAACTCGGCTATCGCAGCCAGCAGCAGATCGGTCTGTTCTTTTCTCGAAAGCTTTTCCAGCGGATCGTCCGATCTATCGAAGGATGAAGATCGTTCGAGCATTTCACTTTCGCTGATCTGGTCCGGGTCGATGGCACCGCCGCTCGAGAGCATGCTCTTAAGACCGCGCTTTTTCGAACTGAGGCAGGTATTACGGGTAACCGTAAAGATCCAGGCCTTGAACTCGCCGCTTTTGAAGCTATTGCGATACTGCGAAACGCGCAGAAATACTTCCTGAAAGGTATCCTCGACGAGCGCTTCAGGCAGACCGGCTGAGAGTATTACTCTCGCACAGTAGGCATACACACTGGCACGATAGTGCTCGTAGAGAATAAAAAAGGCCTTATCGTCGCCTTTTTGGTAGCGCAGGAAATACTCCTCATCGCTAATAGGGTCGTTGTTCTCAATGAACTCGTTGCTGAAGGATTTTGCGACCAGTGGTTTTTTCCGAAGTTGTCCGTTCGAAAAGAACCGAGAAGGAACGGCTGGTTCAGCAATCTCCGAAAGCCCTTCAGGGAGCAGTTCCTCGCCGGACGAACCGCCAAGGGAAAGCTCCTCGTCAAATCCACGTATGGGAAACTCCGATGGGGGCATCAACACATCCTCCTGCTCACAATGAGCAGATAACGCATCGCACCAACTTCAACACCGCCCGTTCCCTCAACGTGGTGAGTCTTTGACGCTCGATTATAAGAACTTACCAACACTTGAAAAATTACACCTATGCAAGAGCAAAATTAAGCTTTTGTTATACTTTTTTGATAAATTATTGATTTAATTTTCAATAAATCAAAAAATGTTAAAAAGTGGGGAAAATAATATGGTCTGAATTGTGAATATGTTGCTAAATTCACTTAGAAAATTTCCTTCAATAATTCTTCGCCGGCACCACAGGCAAGGGCCATCATTAATTTAATTCTCGCCTTTTGGCCGTTAAGATAGGGGGCAAACAAACAACCAAGCTTTTCAAGATCTCGTCCGGCACCTTCATAGGCATAATATGGGCGAACGGCACCACTGGGGCACCGTGAAGTAATCACGACGGGGATATGCATTTCGCGCGCTCGGGCAATTCCATTTAGGGCGCCAGGAGGCACATTACCCTGGCCCATTGCCTCGACGACAATACCTTGAACACCTTCCTTAATGGCAAAAGCAAACAGATGATCGTCCATTCCGGTATAAGTCTTGAATAATTCAACTCGTGGGAGTTCACTATCTTCCGAAAGCGCAAGATGTACCCGCTTAGAGGCTGGCCTGAGCTTAACAGGTGGGATGCAAGCTAAGATCTCTACCGAGCCAAGCGGCCCGAAATCCATCGATCGGAACGTATCACTGCTGCTCGTATGAGATTTAGTAACTTCGGCCGCGCTATTGATCGCGCCATTGAGAACCGTCAGGACGCCTTCGTTTCTGAACACTGCGCTGGCTGCCACGCCGATGGCATCGATGAGATTGCTTCCGCCATCCCATCCGGCATCAAGGGAATGGTGCATTGCACCAGTAAAGACGATCGGTTTCGGAGTATCGATGACAAGATCGAGCAGGTAAGCACATTCTTCGAGAGAATCCGTGCCGTGAGTAATGACAACCCCATCGCATTCTTCGAGCACAGCCGAAACAAACTCGGCAAGGGTGATCATCATCGAAGGGGACATCTGCGGCCCCGGCAATACCGAAAAATCATAGACAGTCGTTTCGACCTGAGGTAA
This sequence comes from Kapaibacterium sp. (SeqCode), assembly GCA_035712525.1. Classification (GTDB taxonomy): domain Bacteria; phylum Bacteroidota; class Ignavibacteria; order Palsa-1295; family Palsa-1295; genus JAFDZW01. The sequence goes on along the minus strand of DASTAO010000220.1, from coordinate 5,790 downwards.
ATACTTTTCAACTTCCGGGATGCGTTCGAGTATCTGCTTGCCTTTAAGGTTAGGAATAGGGCCGGCATTCTTATCGGTCGTGACAGCGATCGTCCCTCCGGTAAAGATCAGTGCTATCCTTGAGGAGAATTCGGATGCTGGTTGCTGTTCGGCGGAAGTATTGGCGTCGGCTATCGGTTCAAGCATAAGGGTTCACACAACGGTATTGTATTCTTGAACGACGAATTGTTCGTGGTGGTTCGGGAAGCTCAGAGCAAACATTTTTGACCTTTGATTGTTAGAAAATTTCTAAGCACCGAGTATCAAATTCTTAATGCCTTCTAATCCGAATACATCTTACGACCGTCTTGAAACCGATCTCGATCAATCACTTCGTCCGAAAGTGTTTGAAGAGTTTACCGGCCAGCCGAATATTGTCAGTAATCTCAAAGTATTTATTGAAGCGGCAAAGCAGCGCGGCGAAGCACTTGACCATGCGTTATTTACCGGCCCTCCAGGTCTTGGTAAGACAACACTCGCCAATATTATTGCCAGTGAAATGGGGTCGAATATCAAGACGACTTCCGGCCCGGTGCTTGAGCGGCCTGGAGATCTTGCCGGCCTTTTAACAAATCTTGAAGAAGGGGATGTATTATTTATCGATGAGATCCATCGGCTGTCTGCTGCCGTCGAAGAATATCTTTATTCCGCCATGGAAGATTATACGCTGGATATCATGATCGATTCCGGCCCGGCTGCCCGATCAGTACAGATAGAGCTTAAACCATTTACGCTTGTCGGTGCAACAACTCGTGCCGGATTGCTTTCGGCACCGCTTCGTTCACGGTTCGGTATTTCGAACCGATTGGATTATTATAATGCCGAGACCTTGAAGAAGATCATCGAACGAAGCGCTCGTATTATTAACATCGAGATCGATGACGATGGAGCGATGGAATTAGCCCGACGCTCACGAGGTACACCACGTATTGCAAACAGGTTGCTCAACCGTACGAGAGATTTTGCTCAAGTTAAGGGAAAAGGTACAATCACTAAAGATATTTCTTTGATTGCATTGAATGCCCTTGAAGTTGATGAGCATGGCCTCGACGATATGGATAAGCGAATTCTGATGGCGATCATCGAAAAATTTAGCGGTGGCCCTGTTGGAGTAAATACGATCGCTGTCAGTGTTGGCGAAGAAGGCGGAACGATCGAAGAAGTATACGAGCCGTTTCTTATTCAGGAGGGATTTATCAAACGAACACCGCGAGGCAGGGAAGTAACGGAATTGGCCTATCGTCATTTTGGTCTTTCACCGAAAAAATCTGCAAGTTTATTTCCTGAAGCATAACAAAAAAGCCTCGGTTCACCGAGGCTTTTTTGTTTAACACATTACAGTGTTATTTGCCTTTTCCTTTTGGCTTCTTTCCGGGTGGTGCAGCAACAGCTGGCGCTACTTCAGCGGCCGGTTTGATACTGAATTGCTTCGTATCGTTCTTCATGATCTTATTATAGAATTCTTTGAATGCCTGGAATTTCTCGATCGGCACTGTTTCGGAACTCAATTCGAACTGACGAAGTCCGATCACTTTATTCCCTTTTTGCTGGAAGTGGATCGAGTATGAGCCGAATTCGGTCTTCATCGAAACATCCTCAGGAATAGCAGACATGGCAAAGCCAGCAGGCATTGTCATCTCTAGTGTCTCGCTATATTTGCGGCCGCCCATGTAAAAATAAAGCAGCTCGAGCGGATATTTGCGCTCTTTGGCATTAAGCACTTCAAAGGTTTCCAGCGGATCGGTCCACGGTATTTTGAAGAGCTTCATATTATCGACCTCGGTAATGGCATCCGGCACGGTTGCCGAAAGCGAAAACCAAAGGGAATCACCGGTCGTATTCAAACTGGAATCGATCGATAATGTATTAAGCTGCAAATGTGGGAAGTTCTGCGACATCGATTCGAGCATCTGCTTTTCACGCTGATCTTTTGTCAGTCCTTTATAATCATTACGGAAAGTCGATGCTGCATATCCGATACGCTTTGTTGCTGTCGAAAGCGTCATTCCCTCTCCGGTAAATTCAACCTTCGAATCGCGGGTAACGATATTCGGCTGCTGATTAATATGATCGAGGTAGAATGGTGCTTGTGCTTCCGATCCGATTTCGGTTACCGGCAGTACAAAGGCACCGTTAAGCCACGGTCCGATCGTTCCTAGAGGTAAATTATCATTGGTCAACTCGACATAGTACCAATTATTATTCAGCTTTATGCGAGCAATGCAATGATTGAAATCCGTCGAAGGTAATTGCATTTCCATCCGACCTTTATCGCGAGTATTGACGAGCACTAACTGTGCATCAAGACCAACTTCCGCCGTTAAGGAAGCGAAGAGAGTCGAGACGTCCTTACAATCGCCGATACCGGTATTAATAACAGCCGATGCTTTTTGCGGGATGATACCACTCTGGCGGAATGGTACCGAACTATAGCGTACATTCTCGACAATGTAGTTATAGATGCGGCGTACTTTCTCAGCCGGCGATACCGTTTGTCCGGTCGGGAAGAGATCGGCAATTACTTCCTTAACTTCATAATCTCTTCTTGCCTTTGTCTTCGAGACGGTCGAATACCATTTCGAAATCATATCCCAGTTTGGTACATTGGAAATATGAATGGATTTTCCAATGTCGACCGTCTCCGGGCTATAACGCTCATCGCCAAGTTCTTTTAATGAATCGGTCGTCCATTCGTAAAGGTCATATTCTTCTTTATGGGTAACGGTTGGTTTTCCTAAACCGCCACTTTCGATGTGATCGAACTTTACATCCGGATGGATTAGAAGGCTGAGTTTCTGATGGATCGACGGTGTATAGTGATCGAACACCTTCGAAAACCAGAAGTATGATGATAGCGAACCGCGAGGATAATTCTGCAACCGGTAGGACACATTGATAGCGTCGCCAGGGGCAAGGTTCGTGAAGACAAGATGATTATCATCATTATCCGAAGCGATTTTTTCGCCCGAGGCTTTTACTACTTCGGCTTTCTCAAGAATAAATTTTTGCGTGTACTCGCTATATGGGATCGAAATTTCTTTCCAGTTATCGACACCCGAAGCATTGAGCACTTTAACTACTAAAGCATATTTTTCTTCTGTAGCATGCTCCTTGTAGGTTACCAGCTGGACTTCATCAAGAAGAATAATGCTGTTATTGTTCGGATAATCTTTTTGCGACGGCGCCGAACGAATGGCAGCATAGGGATCCGTTGATGTGAACTGGTTGAAGATCTTCGGCTTGCCTTCGATCTCACGGATCTGTTCGCGGGTATCGAATGAGCTCGGCGAATAATATAATGCTTTCTTGTAATACTTCATTGCATCCTCATTCTCCTTTTGCGCTTGAAGCAACTCGCCCATCTTTGTATAATAGCTTCCGATATACGGGGCAATGTCAATACAATGGTTGAGATACTTTATCCCTTTATCATAGCTCCCGATATTATAGCAAATATCGGCACCTATGAAGGAGTAATTCGGCATATCCGGATAGGCATCGATCATCTCATCGAGTAGCGCAAACGCCGCCGGGCCATTGCCTTGTTGAAGGTATGCTCCAAGCAGGGCTTTCGATAACGATGCCGATGAATTATCACTTAAAAATGATTTTAAGATTTTAACAGCACCACTTGGATTATTACGAACTTTCGACTCGGCACTATACTTTGTGGAGACGATCGTATAATCATTGGGAAATTTATCGTATGCTTTGTCGAGTGTCTCGAGGAATTTATCGGTCTGTTTTTTGGCGCTATAGATCTTTATCTTGTTCGTCATCAGATAACTGGTCTCGCCATAGATCGATTCTAATTTCTGATTGATCGAATCAGCTTTATCGTAATCCTCGATTTCGTACGCTTCATCGAAAGCAAGCAACAGTCCCATCGGGGAATTCGGATCAGTTGTTTTGATCTTTTCCACAAGCGACCTGATACCGGGATGATTTGAAGTCTTCCGGTATAACTGGATCATCAGGAAGTTCAGATACGTGTTCTCCGGGAAGAGCTTGCAAGCGCGTTTGAGGGCTCTACGAGCTTCGGGGCGTTTGTCGTTCGTCAGGTACGTGAGGCCAAGAAGAGCGTTATTCAAGAAGCTCGAAGAATCGGCATTATACTTTGCTTCAAAAAATTCTTCATCGAAAGGCTTCAGCGGAGCAATCGGTGTGAAGTCATAATCTTTGCGGTAGGTCGAATAGGTATCGGTGCATTCGAGATTCTCGATTGGAGTACCATTGTTGTCGGTGAGCCGGCAAAGAAACTCACATTCGTCGATCTCACTTTCACCAATCTGCAACAGGATTCGGTTATTGCCTTTTAATAACTGAATCGGGATTATATAAGAATCGACCGTCTTTAATTGCTCTTCGCTTTCGCTATAGATAAGCTTATCGTTTACCCAGACTTTGAACGAACCTGACATACCAAGGCGTAACTGTACCATCTGGTCGCTCGGACTGTTACAAAATGTCTGAGCATACATGATCGTGTTGTTGGCATAAAACGGGGATGTCAGATCGACCCAGCCATCGTTACGGGCTGCGACAAGATTAAACCACTTTACATCGGCCCCCTCACGATTCTTAAAAACCGATCCGGGCTCCGGGTGATCGATAGGGTCGAAATGCTTATCGAATCCACCGCCGGAAATATTATCAAATTCACCCACAATATTCCATTTACGGATGGCATTGCCTTTCGAAAAATATTTTTTTGCTTTGGAAGCGGAATTCTTTAATTGGTAATAATAGCCAAGACGCTGATCGAGATACATTTTGTAGGCACCGGTTGTCCCAGGCTTTTCCTCTTGTGCAATAAGGAAATCGACGTCCTCATCGGTCATCGCGGCACTGCCGGCTGACCAGAGCTGGTGCCAATAGGGTGCAACATTCTTCGATGATTGGGCAAAATGTGAAAATGCCTTAATGACCTCGGGATTATCTTTGTCGATCATATCGACATAGATAAGTCCGATACGAGCTTCTTCAGCATTGGCCGGATCTTTTTCAGCTTCGAGAAACAGGGTTCGGGCTTCTTGATTCCTATTATGGGCGAAGGCATCCCAGGCTTTAGCCAACGGGGTATCAACGGCGAATGAAGTAGTTGGGGAATACAGGAGCAGCGCACCGGCTAATAATATTAACGCAGTCCGCCATAGACGATTTATTTGCATAACCATAGGTTTTTAAAGTGATAGAACGTATCCCGATAACCGAAAAAGGATAGAGTTACAAATTTACAACTATCTTTATCTATTCTTACAAAATTCAATATTTAGTAAAAAATCTCATCAATAGGTTTTCGCGGGAACATTGTCTGCCGCTAAAACGATACTATACTCTCTTTATCAGATTATCATGGCTAAAAAAATTTCCAAAGGCAAATTTCAAGGTATTACCGCTTGTGCAAATGAGAATGGCATCATTAATGCTGCTGCGATGGATCAGCGCGGATCGCTCAAAAAATCCATCGGCAAGGCGATGGGACATGATGCTACCAATGAAGACCTTACTAATTTTAAGATAATTGTAACTGAAGTTCTTACCCCCCATGCCTCTGCTATTTTAATGGATCCGGAATATGGATTGCCGACCCTTTCACATCGCGCTCCAGGTACCGGAGTATTACTCGCTTATGAAAAGACAGGGTATGATGCAACGGTAAAAGGCCGCCTTCCTGATCTTTTAGATGAGTGGAGTGTAACGCGACTTGTCGAGGCAGGCGCTAATGCCATTAAGATATTGCTTTACTAT
>DASTAO010000219.1:0-3370 GCA_035712525.1 Kapaibacterium sp. (SeqCode) | reverse complement strand
ATCATCCTTGGTATCACTGCCCCAAGTGGTGCGCGAAAATATTTTGGTTCGTTACTGCTCGGCGCATATCATAAGAATAAACTTATCTATATTGGCAATTGCGGTACAGGTTTTACCGAAAGCACATTGAAAGAGTTATATCAACAGTTTAAACCGTATTTTACTGCGTCTTCACCATTCACCGAACGCATCGTTACAAAAGGCAAGATCCAATGGATGAAGCCGAAGTTTGTCTGCGGTGTAAAATTCACCGAATGGACAAAAGATCTAAGCATGCGGCATCCCGTCTTTCTCGGGTTGCGTATCGACAAAAAGCCGAAAGAAGTAAAACCGGAATTACCAAAGTGATCTATGGTAAAGGCAACAGAAAAAGATAGAGATCTAAAGATCGGCAAAGTAACACTGCACCTGACCAATCAGCAGAAGCTTTACTGGCCGAAGGAGAAGATCACAAAAGGTGATCTCGTGAATTATTATGCTGAAGTTGCCTCGGTAATGCTGCCGTATTTGAAGGGTCGTCCGCAGTCGATGAACCGGTACCCAAATGGAATTGCCGGTCCCAGTTTTTATCAGAAGGACGTAAATCTTGAGCAAGTACCGGATTGGCTAAAGACGGAGAAGATATTTTCCGAATCGAACGATGCGTATATCAATTATCTTATTTGCAATGATAAAGCAACGCTGGTCTATATGGCTAATCTTGGCTGCATCGAGATCAACCCCTGGAATTCTCGAATTGGCAAACTCGATAAACCGGATTGGATCGTGATCGATCTCGATCCGGAAGCGATCAGTTTTGAAAAAGTAGTACAGACAGCGCTGGAAGTCAAAAAGGTATTCGATGAATTAAAGACAAAGTGTTACTGCAAAACATCCGGTGCAACAGGCCTTCATATTTTTGTGCCATTAGGAGCTAAGTATGAATATAAAGAAGCCCGGGCATTTGCAGGCGAGATTGCCAGGGAAGTTCATGAGCGCATTCCTGCCTTTACCAGTATCGAACGCAGCCCGAGCAAACGCCAGCGAAAAGTGTATCTCGATTATCTGCAAAACTCAAAAGGACAGACCCTCGCTGCCCCGTATTCAGTTCGCCCAAAACCTGGGGCAACGGTATCAACTCCGCTCGAATGGAAGGAAGTAAATAATAAACTTGATCCGAAAGCCTTTACAATACATACAATATTCAAACGCCTTGACAAAAAAGGCGACTTGTGGAAAGAGGTTTTGGGGAAAGGAAATAGCATTAAGAGCTGAATGTCATTCTGAGCGAAGCGAAGAATCTCTTTATATCCTCGTGTTTGGAATGATAGTCAAAATCTTAGGGGATTCTTCACTACGCTTCGCTCCGTTCAGAATGACATAGGGAATAAGAGGATCAAGCCGCTTTTCTTCGTTTCTTCTCGGTCAGGCTTGCCTTTAATGTTGCCATCAAATCCTCACCTTTATGATGGACGATCCTCGGTTTCGGTACTTTCTTTACCTTTCGTTTGCCGGTGGCTTTGGCATGAATGATATCGAGTAATTTCTTCGAATAGGTGTCTTTATAGGAGGTGATATCGAATTCTTCGGTCAGTTGATCGATCAGCTGTTTTGCGACTGCTAATTCTTTTGGTCTCGCTTTGGAATGTGGGGGAAGATCGAGCTGTGAAGGATCGACGATCTCTTCTTCGAATCTAATCTTATCTAAGACGATCACTTTATCATACGGACGCAGTATCGCGAGCGATTCTTTCTTTCGCATTACGAATAATGTAACGCCAACTTTCCCACTATCTGCTAATGCATCTCGAAGTAACCCGTATGCCTTCTTACCAGCTTCTTCAGGTTCGAGATAATAGGGCTGCTCGTAATAGATAGTCTCGATCTCCGATTCATCGACGAAGTTGATAATATCTATCGTCTTTGATTTTTCTACATCGGCTTCGATGAAATCTTCTTCTTCAAGGACTACATAATCACCTTTATATTTATATCCTTTTACGATTTGTTCAAAGGGTACTTCTTTCCCAGTTTCTTCATTGACTCGCTTGTATTTAATATGCGAAAGATCCCGACTATCGAGCATGTCGAGGTCGAGAGTACTTTCACGAACGGCCGTAACCACTTTAACGGGGATGCTGACAAGCCCGAAGGTGATGGCTCCTTTCCAGATCGGTCTCATATCTGTAATTACACCGAATGATAGATCTCGGTTTGAGGCTTAAAATATACCTACCGGTTTGCGCTCCGGCTCCTTGCGAATGCCATTAGGCTGCGTTGGGGGAGCCCACATAGCTTGCGGTTCTTTAACAGTTGGGCTTACTAAGCGGCTATGATCGAAACTCACTGGGCCGGCGCCAAAATAGGCAATCAGCAGTGCGCCACCGAGCATTGAAATATTCTTCATGAACATTACTCGATTCATTGATGCTTGAGGATCGGTCATATTCCAAAAATCATGCATCATTAGCGTGACCGGTACAAGAAAAGCAACAAGCATCCACGCTCCCCAACGTGCTTTATAGCCTATGAGAACGCTTATTCCACCGATCAACGCCAGTATGCCGGAAAAGGGGACTACTATGTCGGCTATTGGAACTCCATTGCCAGCCGCATATGCTATTGTCTGAGCACTAAAGTGTCCTATCGCAGACTCGATGAATATTGCCGAAAATAATATTCTTCCCAATAGAACTACGGATTTCATATACTTACCCTTTCCAATAGTATTATGTACTATTGTGGGTAGTGCAAGAAATATGCCAGTGCATTGTCGGAATATTACAAATTTTCAATGAAGCATTATTCACGAATCACAAGGGAGAATCATACCGTATGGGTTTGTATATTCACCAACTTAACTCACGTCGATGAAAACTATCTCTACTCTTTTTGCAGCCGCTTTCTTATTCACCGGTTGTTTTTCAAAAGGTAATGTTGCTAAAGTATCAACGAGCTCTGCCTATCATAAAGGCACACCGCTTAAAGTGCTGATCCTTCCGCTTGTTGCAGAAGGCAATCCCGATCTTACAACAAACTCTGCCTATTCAGAAGCTCTCGCCGCAACCCTGATGGATCTGGGCATGCGTCCCATCGATGTCAGCATTGCTAAAGCTCAGGCTGCATCGCTTGATAGCCTTAACGGTACCGAAGATGTTACAAAACTTGCAGCAGTCTTAGGAGCCGATGCAGTTTTAGTTGGAGTTGTCCATTACGATTTTGTACCACCATCAAGTGGTTCAACTGCTCCTTCTGCCCAAGTGACGACAAATAAGAAAGGTAAGCAGGAAGTAACTATCGACGGAGGTTCTAGTTATTCCACAGGAGGTTTTTTTGCTGAGAATTCATTGAACATTCGCATCGTCGATGTGCATACTTCGGAAACGATCAT
>DASTAO010000218.1:0-6403 GCA_035712525.1 Kapaibacterium sp. (SeqCode) | reverse complement strand
ATAAGCAGCCAGCGACTGCTGCCGGCGATACTTCAAAAGCTGCTGCTTCCGGTGCCATGACTCTGAACGATCAGGCAAAGAAAGGACAAGCGTTGTTCTATAATGCCTCGCTCGGCAAAGTAAAAGCCTCCTGCGCGATGTGCCATAGTGACGGTACCGAGCGCACAAAAGATGGTAAGACTCGTCCGGGACATACCCTTGTTGGTGTTACCAGCCGCACAGCAACCTGGAATGGCATGTTCAAAGGAGATAAGTTAAAATCTTCTGCTTATGGCGCTATGCTTTGCGCTTATGGCTTTGAGAAAAAAGGTCCGCTCGCAACGGCATTGAGTGCCGATGAAGTAACAGCGATCAACGAATATCTCGCTGCCATCTCATCGAATCCCGGTGCAATGACGACGAACCTTTCGATCAAGTGGGTCACGAAACCTGTTTTTACTGACGATGAAAGCCTCGATGAAAAGGCAACGGCTCCTGCAGTAAAATCGATCATGAAATTACCCGGCGATCCGGGTGCGGGTCAAGTCGTTTTCCAGGCTGCTTGTACAACGTGTCACGAAATGCAAAAGAAAAAGATCGGCCCTTCGATGAAGGATGCAGCGCAAGATTTCAATTTTGTTGCTCAGTCGATCCGATGCGGCTCGATGGCAATGCCCTTCTTCGCAAAGGACATACTTAACGATCAGCAGATCGCCGATGTAGTTGCTTATATCCAAAACTCGCTGAATAAATAAGAATTCTAAGATGAATCGCTAAAGACCGGTTTACGAACCGGTCTTTTCTTTTTTAAAGGAGTGCTATTTAGCCAGAGATTGCCACACCTTTGCGTTAGGGAATATTTGTATCTTTTTATGATGTTCTTCGTATTTAACTACGGGATATGAAAAGATTATTCTTGGTCGTTTTTTTTGCAGTCCTTTCGACGGTTTCGCTTGCTCAGACGAAGCTCCTTATTCCAATGGATCTCGAGCAGACGGATCATCTTAAGTCCTATGGCATTGTCTATTGGGGCCTAACGAAAGGCATTGAATTCGAATGGCTATTGAACTACCGCGGTGGCAGCTTCATGGCCGATTATAGCGATCTGCTTGCTGCCGAGTGTCGTATTCGTGGCGTCCGCTTTCAACAGATCGATGCCTCCAGCGCTGCTTCGATCTATAGCCTCGTTAATTCTCCGGATAAGAACATGGATATCGAGAAGCTTGAAAAGACTCCTCGTATAGCCGTCTATGTCCCACCGGGGTTTCAGCCATGGGACGATGCCGTAACGCTGGCACTTGATTATGCCGAAGTCCCGTACGATAAGATATGGGATGATGAAGTTCAAAATGGTAAGCTTGCAAAGTATGATTGGCTGCATTTGCATCATGAAGACTTTACCGGACAGTATGGAAAGTTTTATGGCCAGTCGCGTAACGAACCTTGGTATCAGTCCCAGGTCAGAATGCTTGAAGCTGAAGCCAAGAAATTAGGTTTTCAAAAAGTAAGCGATCTGAAAAAAGCTACTGTTAGAAAGATCAAAGAATTCGTCGGCAATGGCGGCTTCCTCTTTGCGATGTGTTCAGCTACCGATAGTTACGACATTGCCCTTGCAGCCGATAATACCGATATCTGCGATGCCGTCTTCGATGGCGATCCGGTCGATCCGGATTATTCTTCAAAGTTAGATTTTTCAAAGACCTTTGCTTTCGAAAATTTTAAGCTCATCACGAGTCCGATGATCTATGAGTATTCCGATATCGACGTTCAGCAGCCCGAGATCGGATCGCAGGACAACGACTATTTTACCCTCTTCGATTTTTCAGCAAAGTTCGATCCGGTCCCATCCATGCTGACCCAGGATCATGTTAATGTTGTTCGCGGCTTCATGGGGCAGACAACGATGTTTCATAAAGCGAATATCAAAAAGACCGTTACGATTCTTGGCGAACGAGAAGGGACCGATCAGGTCAGATATTTATATTCAAACTATGGCCGCGGATTCTTTGCCTTTTATGGCGGCCATGACCCGGAAGATTATCAGCATATGGTCGGCGATCCTCCGACCGATCTGAAACTTCATAAGACGAGTCCCGGCTATCGGTTGATCTTAAATAACGTCTTATTCCCTGCTGCAAAGAAGAAGAAATTAAAAACCTGATTTCTCGTTACTACTTTGGGCATGGTCCAAGGCCCGAACGAATCGCAGCTCTTCGTAGGAATATTGATCTTTATCCAACAGATCAAGTACCGGCGCTAAGAGATGCGCCGAACCCACTTGCTTAAAGGCTGCCCTGATCGGTTCGATCTTTTCCGATGCGATGAGTCTTGAAATATCCTTTATCTTTCCGGCAGCGATATAACTTTCGAGATGAGTCGCAATGGTTGAGACAGCAAGGCCACGACGCTCCGATATTTCCTTTAGTGTTAAGCCCGTATTGAATAATCCTTTTGTTTGTTCTGCACTTGAAACTATCTCCGGAGCCTGATAGCGATGCTCTATCTTTTTCTGTTCTAAGGTATGAGCCTTTAGATAGTCAGTGACAACTGACACTAATTGCTGACCAAACTTTTGAAGCCTTGCATCGCCGATACCCGGTATCTTACGTAATTCAGAAAGATCTTTCGGCAGAGCTAAGCTGATCTCACGAAGTACCGAATCGTGAAGTACCACATACGCCGGAACACCATCGGCCTCAGCAAGCTGTCTGCGAAGCGTCCGTAATAATTCGAATAACTCCTGGCGAGTTGGGTCCATTACCGCCCTTGCTTCTTGTATTGCTTCCTCTTTATTCTTCCGGAGCTCAGGAGGCTTAGAAAGAAATACCGGTTCATTATTAAATAATACACCAGTCGCTTTCGGCGTTAATTTCAGAATCCCATAATTATCGGTATCCTGAATGATATATTTCTCCCGAAGCAATTCTCGGGCAATATGCTGCCACTGCGTTTTTCGTAATTCTTTGCCAACACCAAAGGTCTTTAAGAGATGATGGCGATTATGGAGAATACGATCTTCATCCTTACCAAGCAAAATATCGATGATGTAATTAATTCCGAACTGCTCTTCAACCCGCTTTACACCGGATAAAAATTTCTGGGCAGCGATAGTCGTATCGACTGTTTCGTGTTGATCGCCATGCAGACAAAAATCGCATTTTGTTTTATCGGTACAACTATATGCTTCGCCAAAATACTGGATCAGATATTCTTTGCGGCAGCTTCTCGATTCGGCATACCCACAGATAACATCGAGCTTTTCATACTCTTGTCGCCGTCTGCTAGCATCGGGTACCCCCTCGATGAATCGTGCGATCTTTGTTCGATCGGCTCTTGAATAATACAAAATACATTCCGATTCCTGACCATCACGACCGGCACGACCTGTTTCTTGATAATATCCTTCGAGATTCTTCGGTAAACTATAATGAATGACAAAGCGGACATCGGGTTTATCGATCCCCATTCCAAAAGCGATCGTCGCGCAAATAATATCGATCTGATCTCGCTTGAATTTATTCTGAACAGTCGTTCTCGCTGCAGCATCCATACCCGCATGATAAGATGCAGCATTAAAATCTTTATCCCGAAGGCTGTCAGCTAACTCATCAGCTTCTTTGCGGCTGAAGCAATAGATTATCCCCGATTTACCTTTATGCTTATTCAGATATGGCAGAAGATGATTCTTCACTTCTTCTTTCGGTAGTACCTTATAAATAAGATTCTTCCGTTCGAAGCTTGCCTGATAGACCGATGGCTTTTTCAAGTGGAGCTGAGTGATGATATCTTCGGCAACCTGCGGTGTTGCCGTTGCCGTCATGGCAATGATAGGTATCGACGGAAACCGCTTACGAAGGATGGATAGCCGACGATAATCATCACGAAAATCATGTCCCCACTGGCTGATGCAATGGGCTTCATCGATCGCGAAGAATGATACTTTGATTTGCGATAGAAACGTGAGAAATTCTTCCATCACCAACCGCTCCGGAGCACAGTATAATAATTTTACCGCGCCGCGTTTTATCAGGTCTTTTCGGTCACGACTTTCACCAGGATCAAGCGAGCTATTAATAAATGTAGCCTGCACCCCGATCTCTCGCATTGCATCCACCTGATCTTTCATCAAAGCGATAAGTGGACTGACAACGATCGCTACCCCATCCTTCAGCAATGCCGGAAGCTGGTAGCAAAGCGACTTTCCCCCACCTGTTGGCATCAGGACAAAGGTATCCTTATTCGCGACCACATCTTCAACAATTTCCCGTTGAAGTGGCCGGAATTCAGAATATCCGAAGTATTGCTCGAGAAGTTCAAGGTGCCTATCACTCATAAAGGTAATATACGATGGTCTGCAAGATGGGTCTGTAACTCATTATATATGACCATACTAGTTGTGCACCACACTATTTTCAATGGGTTGTGAATTCCCATTATCGGTCCATTATTTATCAATAACTTAGCTATACACACATTGCGATTATGATTCATTTTAGCGGTTTTGGAATTTAACAGACAATGGAGGTAATTTATAAAATGGTGCTTAAATATTCACCTACAAATATACGACATTTTTTCCTAAAATGCAAGTACTTTTAAAAATAAAATTTCTCATCCGGAATGTCAACGTTTTTTGTCATTTCGACACTGCAAGAGATTTGCCCTGGGGATATGTCGTACTTGAGAATGTATGTTAAAGCGCTGTTTGATGTGCTGCGATCGGAACCGTGATTATAAGCCCTGAATTATCGTTTTAGTCCCAATTCCTTCCTCATTTTCTCCGGTAATCTCCTTGCTCCTTCTCGTAAAGTCAGTCCCGATACTTCATCTCGATGATCCTTCAAAAATTCATACGTCATTTCCGGGTAGTGCTTCACGATCTCTCGCAATGCCCAGCCGATCGCCTTTCGAATAAAAAATTCTTTTTCATGCAGCAACTCAGCAAATGTAGGCAAGGCATACTCCGCTCGCAGTTGCTTCTTTCGAGCGGGGAGAACATGGATGAGAATGGCAGCGCGGCGAGTCCAGAGATGGTTGCTCTTTGTCCATTTCCGTACTTTTGAATAGACCGCATCACCATAATTCAAAGCGAGCGTACCAAGATGCCGCGTCGCCAAATAATCGAGCATTGCCCACCCTTCGCATTCGTCCGCTATCTTCTTCAGTATTGGGAGATCTTTCGGAGTAAGTTCGTTTGCCACTCGCTCGATCAACATCAATCCTGCTGCCTGCTCTTCGAACCAATTAGAAGACCACAACTGCATCCCCAGATCGAGCGCTGTTTGCTTCTCGATCTTGTCTTTCTTAGGAAAGACTGACTTAAATGCTTCGACTAGTGCAGCATTTCTTAACCCATAAAAATCTTTTGACGACTTGTGATAATTTTTATGAAAAATGGCATGGGCTCTATTCGATGCTTTTTCGAATAATTTCCGAAGGGCTTTAAGACGGGTGTCGGTGTATTTCATTATGTCGTAGAAGCGTGTGCCCTCTACAAGCTTTTACGGCACCTGATAAATATTAATGATCAATCCTTCCGGAGCCTGAAACGATGCTCCAATTATATCGCCAGCCTTATTCTGCAAGGTAACAATCGGCTCGATACCGCTTGCCCTTATTGCAGCAATTTTTACCGCGGCATTTGGCACAGCATAGGATAATGCCGGGCCATTAAAATCAGGATCGGTATGTAAACCAACCGTAAAATGTCCGTCACTCACTCTTGCTGCCGGATGCGGCTTTGCCTCTCGTGAAGTAACAGTATATCCGAGTGTTTTCCAAAAAGTAAGAGCTTTATCAATATCAGGCACACCGATTGAAAATTCAACAAATGTTCCGATCTTCTCATTGAGAATGGAATCAGGCATTACATTCGCAGACGATGGATGCATGAAAATGCCAACTCCATCGGCGGCAGAGATATCAACTTCACTGACAACATTACCGGGCCCATGCTCAACATTCGCGATCGCTTCTTTCGGCACCGATTTTAAGTAATCATTGATATGATCGGTGAACATGGCCAGATGCACCCCTTTGAATTCGACTCGCATTAACGTGAGAAATATCTGTCCGTCGGTCAGCCTAAGAATTTCTGCTTGTGATTCGCGCGGCATTGTCGGTTGCGAAGAAGTATGGAAGCCGAATTTCTCTAAGAATGCCGCATAGCGTGTCATATCGACACATGGGATCAGGACACGAGTAGAAAGAAAATGCTGCTCCTGGGCAGAGGCGGTGCTGAATACCAAAAGCAATAGGAAAAGAAATATCTTCATGGTAGTAATCGAGGTAGCCGCAAGCTTCAGCCTGTGCAATATCAGTAACAACAGGCGCAGGCTGAAGCCTGCGGCTACCGATATAAATGACACCAATAAAAACGGGTTTGTTACGCTACCGTATGATACACCGCCTGTACGTCATCATC
>DASTAO010000217.1:0-2155 GCA_035712525.1 Kapaibacterium sp. (SeqCode) | reverse complement strand
GGCTTTCCGTGGCTTGCCTGGAAGCAGACCTTCTATATTATTATTCTCGCGATCAATTTTGCAGCGATGGTACCGGTAGCGAAAAAGATCATGCCGCTGATCATGGCTCGCAAAGAGCAGGGTGGTACGGCAACCGATGAGATCAGAGCACTTGCAGCTCGCGCAGCGATCTTTGGCATTACGATGAATCTGCTAACGATCATCAATACCATTCTTGGTACGGTCAAACCGAATTTGTAATTCGTCTTATTCCGAAGTACCCGGAATGGAAGCAACTTCAAGCCGGGTATTTTCATATCCTTTTCGTTTTGCAACGATGCGGTAATCGAACGATGCATTCGAAGCACCACCACTCGTTTCAATTACTTCGAAAGATGAAGTGCCTTTCGTGACATAGACCGGTTTACTTTCGCCATCGAGTTGAATGAATACTTTCATCGGATGGGCTTCATCGATGGTTACGGTCTGCAAAAAGACAGGGTCGAGCGAAACAGTAGCACGACCATTTTGTAATTGGGCAGAGCCGTAATCGGTAAACCAAACATCGGCTGCTTCTTCGCAGTAGAGCTTTCGATATCCACCAGACGTTTTTACTACGGCAGATTTTGTACCGGTCGCTGTTTGGTTACCTTGTACAAACAGTCCGCTTCCGCCATTAAAATATCCGGCATAGCTACTATTGCCACTGGCAATACCACAAACGCCATAGTATCCCTTACCAATAACTCCGCAACCACCACCGACACCGGCATTGAATCCATAGATGGCAGCAGAATTATTATAAATAGAATTGATAGTCGCTGCAATTGCAAAGACGCTAGCAGTATTACTGGTATTAGTATTCGTTGCTAAGATAGCTGCTCCATCCGGCGGACTCATCAACGTCGATAGTGTCGAGATACTTGCTTTAATGGTCGATGCCGATTGTGCACCATTCGAGTTAGTCAGTGAAAATAACGCGCTTGAATTTCCAGAACCGGTAAAGGGAAGTGTTAACCCGCCGCCACCTGCCGAGCCATTCGAAGCTGAAGTAACCCGTCCCTTGCTATCGACGGTAACTGTTGCATTGGTATAGGTACCGGCAGTGACACCCGAAGTTTTAAGAGTAGGATTCGGATACGTACCACTAAGATCACCACCGGCGGAGCCGGTTGGTGGGAATGCCGATGGGGCACCGGTTATCTTCGACCAACTAACGGCTGAAATTTTTGCATCGGTCACTGCAGCGTTCTTAATCTTAGTAGTTGTAATCCCATCATCGGCAACTCCAATGGTTGGGGTAGGTCCAGTTCCATTTGTTACGACAACTGAATTGTCTTTCGCTGTGATCGAAGTAATACCAGCAGATGCGGGCATATTTAATGCATACGGTGCAGAGGCGAGCGGAGTTCGAGGGGTAAGCTCTGATCCGTCATCGATCGAGATGCCGAGATAATATTGCTTGTCGAATAATACTGACTCGGGTATCGAATCGAGCAGTGTATTGAACAATCCGTTCTTTGTAGTGACCGTATCGTACTTCGTATAGACCGAGACTTTACCGGTTCTTGTAGGATATAACGTAATGACAAGATGATGCTCGCCATCGGTGATCGGTAGAGCCGTTTTTTTATCGGTAAGAATTCCCTGATAGGAAATAACTCGTGGGACCTGAGCCTTGACGGTGCTATAAATTATAGCTAGTGTGGCAATGCATAAGAGAATATGATATTTCATAAGTGGAGAGTCTTTAATAAATAGATGAGTAGAACGGTAAGTGTTTTAATGGCAGTTCCTAATTCCGACTTTAATTTGGCATCCATTCGGCACGCTTCTTGCGTAATTATTTATAGATTGTACTTAATCAACGAAAGGACTTCGTATGACTTTTACCGTCAATAACCCGGAATCGTTTACGACTTATCCAAATCATCGAATTCTTGCCATCATCGAAGATCGAGAAATGGCGAAAAAAGCGATGGCGGCATTGAATGCAAGTGACTTAAGCGATACTGCTGACATCCAGATCTTTTACGGACAAGGTGGCGCCGAAGCATTGGATGCCGATCATGGCAGCCTCTTCGATCGGATCGCTAAATTTCTTCGGGCTTATGGCGATGTTGAAAATGAAGCATTGCATGTGTATGAAGCTGCATTGAAAGATGGATATTATGTC
>DASTAO010000216.1:0-4096 GCA_035712525.1 Kapaibacterium sp. (SeqCode) | reverse complement strand
TGAAGCAGGCTCGGTTCTAAATACGAGTTTGGTATGGGAAGGCCGCTGGTCGAAAGCGCTCTTTACTAATTCCCGTATTAGTGGTACTTCGAATGTTGAAATTACTCCTGAACTTGCGGCAAAGGTTGGTGCATCACTTGGCGCGATGGTCGGCAAAGGTAAGCGAGTCGTCATTTCCCGCGATAGCGACCCTGTCTCTCGGGTTGTTGCTCGTTCACTTTCGAGCGGATTAATGGGAGCGGGTGTAAATGTCGCCGATCTCGAGCAAACACCGATACCGTTAACACGACATTTCCTGTTGGGTGGCAGACAAGCGGCTGGTGTTCACATCAGAAAAAATCCATACGATAAATTTTTGACCGATCTAATTTTTTTTGACTCGGATGGTAAAGATCTTATAACAAGTAAAGGAAAAACAATCGAGCGATATTTCTTTGGTGAAGATTTTCCGAGAGCACCATATAATGAAGTTGGCACCATTGAATTTCCGGCTCACTCCGGGGAAGCCTATAAAAAATTATTTACCGGTTCGCTCGATACCGAGCTTATTTCCCGGTCTAAGTTCAGGGTAGCGATAGACTATGCCAACGGAATTGCCTCGACGATCTTTCCAAACATCCTTGGTTCGTTCGATGCCGATGTCGTTTCGATCAACGGCTATCTCGATCCTTCGAAGCTTACAAGGATGCAAGAGGAATTCGATACTTCGGCAAACCAGTTGAAAAATATTGTGACTTCGCTTGGCTATGATGTCGGCTTTATTCTTGATGCCGGTGGCGAGCGCATTTCATTGCTTGATAGCAAAGGGACGCTGTATCAGAATTTGAGATTGCTTTCTCTTGTCACAAAGTTGTTTCTCGAAAGCTCACGCATTAGCGGCACTCACGTCGAGAAGATCGCGGTGCCGGTTTCTGCATCGCTTGAGATCGAGCACATTGCAAAAGAGTATAATGTTGAGGTAGTCTATACTCGTAATGCTCATGCGGCAATGATGGTCGCCAGTGGAAAGAAAGGTGTCTCGTTCGTTGGTGGTACAATGGGCGGCTTTATTTTTCCTGATTATTTCTTTGCTGTTGACGGAATGTTTACGGCAGCAAAAATTCTTGAAATGCGCGCTCGCATCGGGCGCAAGATAGCCGACATTGCAGCTGAAATACCGATGCGTCATCAGGCTCGCCGCAGTACCCCTTGTCCGCAGGATGAGCTCGGTACTGTCATGCGCCATGCCGTGGAGCATACGAAAGGCATGGAGCGCTTATTAGTCGATGGTATTAGATTTTATCCTTCGACCGGCAGCGATTCATTTGTTCTTGTCATTCCGGAAAAAGATCGCCCCTATTGCGAGGTACTCACCGACGCCAATACCGAGCACGAAGCTGAACAACTTGCCGAACAATATGGCGGCCTTGTTACTGAGTGGAGAAAAATTCAGTACTGATAAATCTTTCCTCGGGGATATTATTGTAATTCGTAGAAAGCCATGAAAAAATATTTTCTTCTATTATTGGTATGCTGTCTTCCGGGATTAATCCATGCCCAGCATAGCTGCTGTGCAGTAATTGTACCGGCAACCGAACAATTTGCTAACTTTGCTTCGAATATGGAATTTGTCATGTCGCATCCGGTACCGCCACCGATAAAAGTCTCATTAGCCGGGACTCCGGTGATCTTCCAATGCCCCGATGGAAAAGCTGGAGGTGGATATTTTGTAACATCTACAAAGCACACCGACCGGATGATCTTGTTATTTCAGGAATTCTGGGGTGTCAATGATTACATCAAATCTGAAGCTGACCATATCAGCGTTGAATTAGGTGTTGCCGTTCTTGCAGTCGATCTCTATGATGGCAAAGTTGCAACAACAAGAGAAGATGCAAGCGCCTTTATGAAATCGGTAACAACAGAGCGGGCTCAGGCCATTATCAAAGGTGCGATCGGCTATGCCGGCGAGGGTGTGCATATCGGTACTATCGGATGGTGTTTTGGTGGTGGATGGTCGCTGCAGACGGCGATAATGGCCGGTGGCCAATGCGATGCTTGCGTGATGTATTACGGCCAGCCTGAAACCGACCAGGCAAAACTTGCTTCGCTTAAAGCGCCGGTGATGGGAATATTTGGCTCGAAAGATAAATGGCTGACACCAACGGTCGTCGATGGGTTTAAGGCAGCAATGAAAACGGCCAAGAAAGAAATTACGATCTATAGTTATGATGCCGACCATGCGTTTGCCAATCCGAGCAATCCGAATCACGATGCGAAAGCAACAGCCGAAGCCTGGAAGCATGTCTCGGCGTTCTTAAAAAAAGAGCTGAAGCTCAGTTAAATCGAAGTTACCCACTGAATGACTATAGAGCAACTTGCAGAAATTTGCGATCACAGTGGGCTTTCGCTTTCCTCGTCGCAACTCGATCAGCTTTCCCGATATGAAGAATTACTTCGTCAGACGAATCAGGTTGTAAATCTTATCTCCCGCAAAGACGAAGAAAATATTTTAGAAAAGCATATTCTCCATTCGCTAACGGTTGCAATGCCTTCAGTAGTCGGGTTTGAGTTTGCAAAAAACGAGCGAATATTTGATATTGGCTCCGGCGGTGGTTTGCCGGGTATTCCGGTAAAGATTGCTCGACCTGATCTTTCGATAACGTTATGTGATTCGATAGCCAAGAAAATGACCGCCGTGCAAAATATGATCGCGGGATTATCACTATCTGGCATTACAAGCGTTACTTCACGTGCCGAAGAGCTGGCAACGAAAGCTGAGCATCGAAAAAAGTACGATCGAATTATTTCACGGGCAGTGGCTCCGCTCGACGAACTTGTGCAGTGGACAACGGATTTATTAAAACCGGGTGGAATGTTGCTTTCGCTTAAAGGCGGTGATTTGAGTGAGGAGATCGGCAGAACGAAGCGATTCAAAACAGTCGCTTCGGTTACCGAATATCCCCTTTCGCTTATCGGATATGATGGTTTCTTAACAGATGATAAGAAGGCTGTCTGCGTTATATTTAAAGCCTGATGAAAACCGTTACCTTCTGCTTTGCCACTCACAATCATCAACCGATCGGTAATTTCGATTCGGTCTTCGAAGAAGCATACGAAAAGTCCTATAAGCCATTCTTCGAGATCGCAAAAAACCACCCGGTAAAATTTGCTACTCATTTTTCAGGTATTCTTCTCGAATGGATCACCAATCATCATCCGGAGCACATCGCACTTTTAAAAGAACAAGTTTCATCTGGAAATCTTGAGATCATTAGCGGCGGCTATTATGAGCCGATCCTTGCTGTCATCCCTGATCGGGATAAAGCAGCACAGATCGGTAAGTTGACAGAAGCGATAAAGAGATCATTTGGGTATGAACCAACTGGCCTCTGGCTTGCCGAGCGAGTCTGGGAGCAGCAGCTTGCAGCGCCGCTTGCAGAATCGGGCATAACGTATGTCGTACTTGACGACACCCATTTCCGAGCGGCAGGATTAACCGATAGTGATCTCAATGGATATTACCTTACCGAAGATCAAGGCAAGATTATCGCTGTCTTTCCGATCTCGAAAGAACTGCGATACACCATCCCGTTTCAATCGGTTGACGAAACGATCAAAGTCTTGAGGGATGCAGCAAGTGAAGCAGCGGATTCAATAGTTACCTTCGCCGACGACGGAGAAAAGTTTGGTGTCTGGCCGCGGACGTTTGAGCATGTCTATGGTGAGGGGTGGCTCGAAGAATTCTTTACGAAACTTGAAGAGAATTCTTCGTGGATCAGAACGATGCATTTTTCAGAGGCGCTTACCCAGCACAAGCCGAAAGGGAGGTTATACTTACCAAATGCGAGTTATGCGGAAATGATGGAATGGGCCTTGCCATCTGCGGGGACAATGTTGAAGTATGAAACATTTGTGTCATTACTCGATGCCGACAAGAAGAAATTCGAAGAGTATAAGCAATTTGTCCGTGGTGGCTTTTGGAGGAATTTCTTTGTGAAATATCCGGAGTCGAATCATCTTCATAAACGGATGCAGGAAGTAAGCAACCGGTGCGAAGCGTTACAGTTTCCTCAGCCGGCTTATGATCATTTGCTTGCGGCGCAGTGTAATGACC
>DASTAO010000215.1:0-3643 GCA_035712525.1 Kapaibacterium sp. (SeqCode) | reverse complement strand
CGTTTCCAAACGGGTCACCACCTGAGCCTCCATCGCCAAACCCAGCATATAAAAATCCGTCGTTTCCAAATTGCAAACAGCCACCATTATGATTTGCAAATGGCTGATCAATTGTCAACAATACTAATTCACTTGCCGGATCGATCGTATCAAAATTGGGACCACTTACGGTGAACCGAGATATAAACGATGTCAATTGATTACCGACATTAGCCGTGTAATTAAAATAGATAAAATGATTTTCAGTGTATTTCGGATGGAAGGCACAGCCTAACAATCCGGTTTCACCGCCGCTGACTATCCGATGGGAAATATCAAAGAAGAGACTCGTATCGATCGCTGACGAAGCATCGACCGAATAGACTTTCCCGCCCTGCTGAATCACAATAAACCGGTTCGACCCATCAGGTATGGTTGTAAGATAAACCGGACTCGAAAAATTAGGTAGGTTCGGATACGCATCCTTCAATATATACTGCGCCATTGCTTTATCGCTGCTTTGGCAAGACAACAGGACTACCGCAGCGATAAGTAATGCCACATCGAACACAACACGCATTATCTTCATGATCGAATCTCCGTTAGAGGATGTATCTGCTTAAGTCGCGATCAC
This sequence comes from Kapaibacterium sp. (SeqCode), assembly GCA_035712525.1. Lineage (GTDB taxonomy): Bacteria > Bacteroidota > Ignavibacteria > Palsa-1295 > Palsa-1295 > JAFDZW01. The sequence goes on along the minus strand of DASTAO010000215.1, from coordinate 3,030 downwards.
GAGCTACGCTCGCAAGTTTTTCCTCGACAAGCTCCGGGGTGATCGTCAGTTCTTTTTCAACTATGATATCCGGGACATCGAAGAGGATAGAATCGAGCAGTGTCGTTAAGATCGTATGCAATCTTCTGGCGCCGATATTCTCGACGGACTCATTAACCTCGAATGCGATCCGCGCCACAGCCGAAATAGCACTATCTGTAAAGCTGATGGCAACGCCTTCGGTTTCCAATAAAGCTGTGTATTGCTTGAGCAGTGCGTTCTGTGGCTGAGTTAGAATTTTTACAAAATCTTCCTGCGTTAAGCTTTCAAGTTCGACACGAATTGGGAAACGTCCCTGCATTTCAGGAATAAGATCGCTCGGCTTTGTCAGATGAAAGGCGCCGCTGGCGATAAAGAGAATGTGATCGGTCTTGATCGCCCCATACCGTGTTGCAACGGTCGAGCCTTCAACGATCGGTAACAAGTCGCGCTGCACACCTTCGCGAGAAACATCAGGACTTCCATCTTTACCACGGCCAGCTACTTTATCGATCTCATCGATGAAGACTATACCGCTATGCTCTACCCTTTTGATCGCCTCGCGAGCAACGGCTTCCTGATCGATCAGTTTAGCCGATTCCTCTTGCATGAATAACGTCCGAGCCTGAGCAACGGTAAGTCGGCGCGGCTTCGTCTTCTTCGGTACCATATTATTAATGGCATCCTGAAGATTCTGCGCGATCTCATCCATTCCGAATCCGCCGACAGGCCCCATGATCTGCATCGATGCGATCGGTGGCGCTTCGCTGACATCAACTTCGATCTCGCGATCGTCGAGTTCGCCTTCTTTTAATTTTTTTCTGAATCTCGACCTCGTCCGCTGATGCGATGCCGCTTGCTTTACCTGCTCATCGGTCGGCCCGGACGGAGTCTGTTCGGTTGTCGGTTCGCCATTCCCATTTTCACTTCCGTTGCCATTTCCATTGGGCTGACGGAATAAAAAACCAAACGGCTGTTGCTCTACTCCAGAAGCTGAAGTGGGATTCGAATCACTCAACGGCGGCACAAGCACATCGAGCAATCGCTCTTCGGCAATCTCCCGAGCTTTTGCTTCTACTTTCTTAAGCTGCTCCGAGCGCACCATGTTCACACCCTGATCGGCGAGATCACGGATCATTGACTCTACATCACGACCGACATAACCGACCTCAGTATATTTTGTCGCTTCGACTTTGATGAAAGGAGCTCCGGCAAGTTTTGCAAGGCGGCGCGCGATCTCTGTTTTACCGACACCGGTGGGACCAATAAGAATGATATTGTTCGGCATGATCTCATCGCGAAGATCCCCGCTCACTTGCAGACGGCGCCAGCGATTACGAAGCGCAATTGCCACCGAGCGTTTTGCATTATTCTGACCGATAATATACTTATCGAGTTCGCGAACGATCTCGTGAGGAGTAAGGGATTGTTCCGTTAGTTCAACGGCTTCGGTTTTTGCAGATTGTATTGTTTCGAGTTCTTCCATGTATGTTATCAGGGTCCGGTTGTAATAGTTTACAATCCCTGCTATTTATGACAATTGAGTTGAGAGCGATCCAAAAGATATACGCAATCGGTAATTGCTACAGATGTTATACTTCTTCGATCGTGATATTCGTGTTCGTATAGATGCAGATCTCTCCGGCGATCTTGAGCGATTTTTCTACAATGTCGCGAGCCGAAATGCCTCCAACATCAGTAAATGCCCGAGCAGCAGCCAGTGCATACGGACCGCCAGAACCGATGGCAACGATACCGTTTTCCGGCTCGATCACGTCACCATTTCCTGAGACGAGTAGTGCCGATTCTTTATTAACCACAGCAAGCATTGCTTCGAGCCGGCGTAAATACTTATCATTGCGCCAATCTTTACCAAGCTCAACAGCTGCTCGTGGGAGATTACCGCGGAATTCTTCAAGCTTTGCCTCAAATTTTTCGAAGAGCGTCAGAGCATCGCTCGTAGAGCCGGCAAAGCCGGCGATCACCTGACCGTTATAAAGCTTTCGGACTTTCTTAGCATTAGCTTTCATTACGGTATTGCCCATGGTAACCTGGCCGTCAGAACCAAGGGCGGCTTTACCATCGCGGACAACGCCGATGACCGTAGTAGCATGAATTTGAATTGTACTCATATCGTGCGTGAAAACAGGCAAAAGGCGAAATCATTCGCCATATATTTCTGAGACCGGATCGTGGCTCGTTGCCCAGGTCATTAATAATGCCGATAACGATGCGATCGCCGAACGCTCTTCGTCTTCGCGAATAACGAGACCATAGGTCTCGGCAACAAAACGCATATTATTTAGAATGCGGCTAAGCTGCGCTGTGGTAACCGAACCATGCCAGAAACAGACCGTATCGATCAGCATCTTCCGATGGCGGCGAAGAAATTCCGTCATCGAGACTGCCGGCGTTGCATCGTATCGCGATGATCGCGGATGAGCTATCACCAGCATATCCGATACATATTGATCGAAGTGTTTTGCAAGCGAAATGTTACCCGGACGCCTGAGTGCTTTAGCCTGCTGCATCGAGAAGTTAGCTTTCGTCTGAGTCCGGTATAATGGTTTGACGGGATAAAGGTCGAAATATTGTTTGTGGGTGCCGTCGCGAAGATGCTCATTATAGGCCCATCGGCGTTTTAGCTCTGTCCATGAAGGCAAGCGAACTACCGGATCCTTCTCACTATCGAGCACAACGAATCGTTTACTGCGGGCATTATAGCCCACGATGGTTACCCAATGAGCCCATTGATTAATGCAGATCAAGCACGGAAGCCCCTTATCGAGATACTGTGTCAATGACCGATAGGCAGCCTCCTCATTAAATCTTCGAATCTCAATAAGCTTTACATTAAAGCGTTTGGCAGCTTTCCGCAGCATTTTCTCATCGGTACCGCCGCGGGTGGTTCTGGCAGCTTTTGAGAGTGTCTTTTCATCGACAAACCGACCCACAATGGCGAGAGCATGCTTGAGTGCAAATGGCCCGCACTGCCAGGTATTGGGTTGTGGG
>DASTAO010000214.1:0-8921 GCA_035712525.1 Kapaibacterium sp. (SeqCode) | reverse complement strand
TACTGCTTTCATATCAATCGCTTGCATCCTTTTCCTTGGCTGCGATCGCGGACTTGCACCGCCACCGCCGGCCTTGACGAAGCCTGTCATTTCCGGAACGATCCATTTCGCAGGCGTCAAACCACCGTGTGATTCTGTTAGGACACTTGCTGTTGTCATTTTACAAAATCCTGCCCCATTTTCGGTTAGTGATATCATTACCCAATTCGGTATAAAGATTTTCGGGTATATGTTACAGCCTTGCTCCTTTAGAGATACAGCCTATTCGTTCACTCTTACTCCTGGGACGTATAAGTATCTTGGCGTTGCCCAGCAATACGATACGAGTCTGTTTAACGATTGGCGAATTATTGGCTTTGCTCACGACGCACAGGATTCGGCGCGGAGCTTTACTCTTGATTACGGTGATAATATAACAGGAGTTGATATTCGAGTCCGATTCGATTCTTCAAGCAGACAGCCATTTATCAAATGAGAGTGCTGTCTGTCATACTGCTCCTGTTAACTTGCTCGATCTCCCAGGCACAAGTTCGCGATACGTCCAACCACGCCGATAGCATTAAGTACATTCATAGCGACGAAGTTGTTGTAACGGCACAACGGCATGTTACCGCAGCACAAGATGTGCCGGTATCCATTGCTGTGGTAAAGCAGGAAGAGTTGACTTCTCGCTCTACGACTGTAATAGACCAGGCGCTGCGACTGATCCCCGGGGTGAGCGTAACGGAATCGCAGGTGAATATTCGTGGGTCATCAGGATATGGACGAGGAGTTGGTTCGAGAGTGCTATTCATGCTCGATGGCCAACCTATGCTTTCCGGTGATAACGGAGATATCAAGTTCGATATTCTTCCGATGCTTTCGATCGAGCGGATCGAAGTTGTCAAAGGCGCGGGATCATCGCTCTATGGCTCGAGTGCACTTGGCGGGATTATTAATGTCATTACCAGAACTGCGTCTGATACTCTCGCTGTGGCTGCAACAGCAATCGGCGGCGTTTATGATCAGCCAAAGTATGATGGTTGGCGCGTATCGCAGTTGCAAAACCGGTTCGCTTCTGTGGAGGCTGGTGCATCTGGGAAGGTTTTTTCTGTTGGAATACTCGGCACTGTAGCTGTTCGGCATAATGAGGGATACCGTCTTGGCGATGAGTCGGATAAGCAAAGTGGGTTTTTGAAGGTCGATCTTCCGGTTGGCTCGATGACTACATTGACGGCCTCAGCATTACTTGCAAACGAAGATCATGGCGGTTGGCTCTATTGGAAAAGCCTTTCACAGCCATTACTACCATCGGATTCCCTTGGCGCAGTAAATGGGAAGATACATTCTTCAAAGGCAAATCTGCAGGCTTCGCTTGTATCGGTTAGTGAGACGCTTTCTCACATCATTCATGGGAATGTCTATTATACCCATTTCCTTACCGATGCTAGTACACCAAATGACCCGCTTGGGCCGCATTCGGTGGCAATAAATTATATGCTCGAGTATAATTTGAATGCCTATCTGGGGTCATTGTTTATAACAGCTGGTGCTCTTAGACAATATCAAACAGTGCGTTCAGATCTGTTTACCGATCATAGCGGGACATCATATGCTTTGTTCGGCCAAGGAGAGTGGCATCTTAATGATCTTATCTTAACCTTTGGCGCCAGAGCCGATGCCATTGGGTATGATAGCTCGGAATGGCTCGGTAGAATCTCGCCGAAGATTGGGGCAAGTTATCAACTAAGCGATGAGGTATCTCTACGTGGTTCGTTCGGTACCGGGTTTAGAGCGCCTGCAATAAGCGAACGCTACATCGATCAAGTATTCAGTGGGTTTCCGGTGAAACCAAATCCAACGCTTCAGCCGGAGCGGAGTTATACTGCTGAGATCGGAGGAAATTACCGCTCGCAATATTTTTATCTCGATGGAGCAGTATTTTACTCACACTTCGATCAGCTTATCGAGCCTTCGTTCGTTGGAGCTTCTATTAAATTCTTAAACATTACTCAAGCTGAAATTTCTGGTCACGAAGAAGTTGTCGAGTATTATCCTTTTGGTGACGATAGGTTTGCTGCTAGAATCGGATATACGTATGTTTATCCAAAAAACAGGGTGACGGGCAATGTCCTTGAATTTAGGCCAAGACATTTATTTCAGGGACGGATATCTTCAACCATAAATGACCTTAGTGCTTCCGTAGATTTTCGCTACATTAGCAAATACGAAAGTCTCGATTCAGTGCTTATCCGCACTGTTCCGGATGGAGATGCGAGAGTAAATGCGTATATCCTAGATGCTCGAGTTGGATATAATTTGCAACCGGCTTTGCATATCCCGATGAAGGCGACATTTGAGGTTCAGAATCTTCTGAATTATTATTACGTAGAGATCGTAGGGAATCTGGCGCCATTGCGCCAATTTTCCCTTCGCTTAGAGACTGTCTTATAATATGATCGATACCCATTGCCATTTACAGACCGAGCAATTTAACGAAGACCGCGAGCAAGTTATTGCCGAAGCGATGGCTTCGGGCGTCGAAGGGTTCATTGTTCCGGCAATAGACATAGAAAGTTTTGATGGGACGCTTGCCTTAGCAAAAACGCATTCTAATATCTGGTGCGGACTCGGGATTCATCCCCATAGTTCTGCCGAATGGAATTCCGAAATTCGCGAGAGGATCAAAGAAGAAGTCAAGGGTAGTGATAAGATCGTAGCAGTAGGAGAGATCGGTTTAGATTATTATTATGATTTTGCCCCGAAGGATGTGCAAATAAAAGCATTTCGTGAACAGATCGAACTGGCTCAAGAACTTGATAAGCCTATCATTATCCATACCCGAGATTCCATTGATGAGACCCTTGCCATTGTGGATGAGATGTATGCCGGAAGGTCAAAAACGAGCGGCTTTGGGCAATTTCATTGTTTTTCAGGCACTCCCGAACAGGCAGAACGTGTTGTTTCTTTAGGTTTTGCTGTAAGTTTTACAGGAAATATCACGTTTAAGAATTCACTTCTAGCCCCGGTTATCCAGGTTACCCCCCTGGAATCGATGTTGATCGAGACCGATTCGCCGTATTTAGCTCCGGCGCCGCATCGCGGCAAACGCAATAGCCCGGCACTCATTGGGCTTGTTGCAAAAAAAATAGGGGAATTAACGAACCGAGAAATTACCGACATAATGCGCATTACAACCGAGAACGCAAAACGCATCTTCAGATTTTCCTCCGCCGCACTTACCGTGCTTTTGCTTCTGATAAGCTTTTCTACAACTCAGGCTCAGCCCGGAAGCAAACCACCGGATTCGGTGATGACGCAAAGCCGCCGTGAAGCTGAAGAGCTTATTCGTAAACAACGTGAAGAACTTGCCAAGGAGCAGGAGAAACGCCGTCAAGACTCCGTTGCCTCAGCATTACAGGAAGAGCGTGAGCGCCAACTGGAAATTCGGCAGCAGATCACCAAGGATTCTATTCGTGCCATTGAACGAGCAAAAGACGAGGAGAAGGCTCGGTTGAAAGCCCAGCAGCCGATTGCATGGAAGGCTATTGGAATTGGAGGAGGGCTTGGAGTTGGAAATCTCTCGGAGCTTAATCAGCTGAGTAGACGATCGCTTATTCCGACATCTGTGCTTGCGACCTCAATTCAGATAGGAACTCAGATAACACGATCGATCGATTTTGAAATATCCTATAATTCGTTTACTGTTTCAGATAATCTAAATCCAGACCGATTGTATCGAACCAGTGATACCACTTTTCCTGTCTATTTTGATACATCGAGGCCGTTGCCTCCGGCACCGTATACTTTTCCGACTCATGAAAGCATAAGAACCAGTTATCTTTCATTCGATTTTAGATTTCTAATCAACCCGCGATCACCTGTTAAATTTTATACTGGTTTTGGATATACTGCTGTCACTATTACTAATACGCAGGACTACTACATAGCTAATGCCCCACAGCCAAATCAAACGCCAACCGGTACCATCGAAAAATCATTCAGCCGGGGTGGTATTAAAATCCTATTCGGTGGCCGGTATGATCTTGAAATTGGAGACCAATTTATCCTAAGTCCATTCGCTCAGATCTCTGCAGCATTTTTGTTTAATGGTCAGGAGCAGGCCTTGCCATTCGATTTCAGGACGGCAACCGATCTTATTACCTTTACGCATCTGAACGTCGGAGCGACGTTGTATTTCGGATGGTTCGGCGTTAAGCGCCAATAATATGTCTGTAGATCAACACGTACCAACGGAAGAACCTACAACGCCAGCTCTTAACGGAACCTCGGCAGAGCCTCATACTACCATAACCGGAAACGGATTTATCGACGATGCCGCCGAGTCGTTCTACCTATTAAAGCTTACCGAACTCATCGATGCTTGCCGGGCTAATCTACGCCAGTTCGATGAGAAACTTGTAACAAAAGCTTTTCGGCTTTGCTACGATGCCCATAAGAATGACCGCCGTGCCTCCGGCGAGCCATATTTCCTGCATCCGTTCGAAGTAGCAATGATCGTTGTCAAGGAAATATCGCTTGACGATATTTCCGTTGTTTGTGCCCTGCTTCATGACGTTGTTGAGGATACTGCCTATACTATAGAGGAAATCCGTGAGGAGTTTGGCGATACCGTTGCCGAGATCGTCGATGGAGCTACTAAGATCAGCGATATCTTCAAGTCAAGAGAGATCACTCAGGCCGAGAGTTATCGGAAGCTCTTGATTTCGATGGTCAATGACGTTCGCGTCATGCTCGTAAAGTTTGCCGACCGTTTGCATAACATGCGAACGATCGACTTTCTTTCTGCCGAGCGCCAAATGCGAATGGCAAAAGAGACGCTTGATATCTATGCCCCGTTCGCCCATAGATTCGGTCTTGCAAAGATCAAGTGGGAAATGGAGGACTTATCCTTCAAAGTACTTAATCGGGAAGCCTATGATACGATCAAGAAATCACTTGCTGAGTCACGTATCGAACGCGAGACCTATATAGCCGGTACCATCGAGCCGATCAAGGAAGCACTTGGAAAAGAAGGGATTAAGTTTGAGATCGTCGGGCGACCAAAGCATATCTTTTCGATCTACAACAAAATGGCTCGTACGGGAAAACGGTTTGATGACCTGTACGATCTGTTCGCTGTACGAATCATCATTGATACAAAGAATGACAACGATTGCTTTTCAGTCTATGGTATTGTAAGTTCTATCTATACACCGGTACCAGAGCGTTTCAAGAATTACATCTCAGTGCCGAAGAAGAACGGCTATCAGTCCATCCACACAACGATCATCGGTCCGGGTGGCAAGATGGTTGAAGTTCAGATCCGCACTAAGCAAATGCATGAAATTGCGGAGAAGGGTGTTGCCGCGCATTGGAAGTATAAAGAGCAGATCGCTAAGACCGATCCTGAGATCGAAGAGTGGGTGCAATGGGTAAGTAACTTGTTCGATGAGCAAGAGGATGATGCACCGAAAGCTCTAATGGAGAGCTTTAAACTCAATCTCTATCAGGATGAAATATATGTCTTTACTCCTAAGGGTGACCTGAGAATTTTACCGAAGGGCTCGACGATCGTTGATTTCGCTTTTGAGATCCATACCCAAGTAGGCATTCGGACGATCGGTGCAAAAGTCAATGGCAAGATTGTCCCACTGCATACAAAGCTTCGCTCCGGCGATCAGGTTGAGATCATTACCTCCAAAGTACAAACACCAAATCCCGATTGGGAGCAGTTCGTCATTACGCACAAAGCCCGCAACCAGATACGCAAGTTCTTAAACGAAGAACAGCGTGCAAAGACCGGCAAAGGGAAGGAGCTGTTCTTTAAAAAACTTTCGAAATCGAAGCTTCACGTCAATGACGATACTATTGCAAAGTTTGCCGGAGCGAGTAATTATGGAAATATCGGAAAGCTCTATTTGGCTATTGCAGAAGAGCGTGTTCCGATCGATGATGTCATCGCAAAACTTCGCGATTGGCTCAAGCCCGGTGGAGACGTTAAGAAAGAAGAGCCTGAGACTACAAAGCCCGCTCCGTATCTTGAGGAGTCGCGGAAACAAACCGGTATCCTTATCCAAGGTCGTCGTGATGATTTCCTCTATAGTTATGCAAAGTGTTGCAACCCTGTACCTGGTGATGATGTGATCGGTATTGTGACTGTTGGCGAAGGCGTAAAGATCCATCGCCGCGAATGCAAGAACATCAAAAAGATCGAAGCCGATAAACGAGCAGAACGACTGATAGATATCGAATGGCCAAGCACAGACGAAGCTGCCGATTATCTTGTTGGCATTCATATCTCAGGTGAAGACCGCTCCGGTATGATCAGCGACCTTACTCACGTTATCTCAAGTTATAATAATACCAATATCCGATCGTTCAGCATCGACTCTCATGATCAGCTCTTTGACGGGAAGATGACTGTCTTTGTAAAGAATACTTATCACCTTGCCCGACTCCTCGAAAAGCTGCGGCAGGTGAGGGGTGTTACAAATGCTGTCCGTTACGAAGAGTAGGAATTAGATTTTTCTTACCTTATGTCTAAAGTGCTTGCGATCGATTATGGTACTGTTCGCATTGGTCTTGCGATCAGTGATGAGCTTCGGATATTAGCTCGGCCCATCGGGATCATCAAGCAGTCTAAAACTGCTCAGCAGGAAATTCTCTCCCTCATAAAAAAAGAATCGGTACAGCTGGTTATCGTTGGTCTCCCAAAGAATCTCAATGGGTCCGATAGTGAAATGACTACAGAAGTTCGAAGCTTTGCCGAGAAGTTGTTTACTAAACTCGACGACTTAAAGATCGAGCATCGCTTTCATGATGAGCGGCTCACGAGCATTATGGCTGCCAGCAACATTCTTGAACAAGGTCTTTCGAAATCGAAGCGGCAGCAGAAGTATCGCCATGATGAAGAAGCAGCCCGAATTGTCCTTCAAGAATTCCTCGATAGCAAGCTTTGATTGCTCTCTTTATTCGGAGTCATAACCTGACCATGTGTATATTGCGGAAGGTATAGAAAGGTTTAAAAGTGAAAACCCGCTAGAACGAATTCTAACGGGCTTTCAGGAGGTCACTATGAAACACACAGAACGTGAGACTGAAGTGGGTGAGAAAAATCATACACTTTTCAGATTCTGTGCAATTTTTATGCCAAAATTGCAAAACGAGGTGAGTGATGTGTATTGGATGTAACGGACGCGCAATACAACAAGGATGCGGTTTTCAGAATTCCCCCTTCCGATCAAATAGTTAATTAATTTTACAATCCCACTCATTCATCCACTTATTAGAGATCTTCGTTTCGATTTTTACAATTATTTCTTTCTCAGGTTTAGGTAGTTTTGTGGGATGAAAAAGGGGATAATCTCTGTGCGACTTTTTCACGGGGTGTAACTCTTAGTCATAAGGTAATCATTCAATTTTAACCGGTGTTAACTGCCTCACGTAGCTATTTCAAATAATGAAAACTCTTGCAATTTTACTTACTGTTCTTCTTGCCGGTACTTCTACGGCGCAGGTAAGTCATACCAGTATCGTCTTTCATTCTTCGGCTCGGGCGCTCTCATCGCATGAGATCAAGGTGCCGCTTTGGCCAACAAATGCGGGCGATGCTCCATTAGCGATCGATGCGACGTTGCCGGTTCGCTTGCAAGCGGCGATGGAAGCAACTTATGCAAAGACCAGTTTGAATGGCAAGCACGGAGTAAGTGCTTCGGTGATCGTACCGGGATTGCCACAATGGAGTGGTAGTGTTGGTGAATCCTATCCGGGGGAAGCGATGAGCAACGACATGCTTTTCGAGATCGCCAGTAATACAAAAACTATTACTACTGCACTTATTCTGAAGCTGCAGGAAGAAGGAAAACTTTCCATCACCGATTCGCTTTGGAAATGGCTTCCGCATTATAATAATATCGATAGCAATATTACTATTAAGCAGTTGCTCGAGCATTCAAGCGGTATTTATGATTATTTGAATGATGATACGACCGGAAGTATGCTTGATGATGCCTACTTTTACGATCCGACTCATGTGTGGACTCCGGAAGAGATCGTAAGCGAGCATATCGGTGCTCCAAATTTTAAGGCTGGTAAATCCTATAAATATAGTAATACGAACTTTGTATTATTAGGCATGATCGCAAAAGCAGTGGCGGGCAAGGAAGTTGCTGTACAGTTCAGAGAGCGCTTTTTTGATCCGATGTCTCTTTCGCATACCGTTGCCGGATGGGCTGAAGACCCTAAAGGTGTGTTTACCCACAATTGGTTGGATTCTCTCCACAATGAACCTATGGTTGATATCGGCACTATCGATAAGACTGCCCAACTTACGATGGCACACACCGCTGGTGGCGGAGTTTCGACTCCTGCCGATCTCTGTAGATGGGCAAAAGCCTTATATGAAGGGACTACGCTTAATAGCACCTCAATGAAACAAATGCTCACATTCCATAACTGGCCGGATGGAACGAGCTATGGGCTTGGCGTATCGAAGGCACCTTATAAGACGAAAACATTTTATGGGCATACCGGTGGATTGCCTGGGTTCAGCTCTCATATGTTCAGTAATCCAAAAGATACCGTAACTCTGGTCGTGTATATGAATAGCATTCCTTCGGATGTCGATGTTGTCACTAACGATTATACACTTGCGATCTTAAACGAGATATACGCTCCAGCCGCATCGGTAAAGAACAACTCATTGCACTTCGATGCCCAGGTCTTTCCTAATCCCGTTGCAACAATCTCTACGATAAGTTATGAACTGAGCCAGCCATCGAATGTACGATTATCGTTATTCGATATGCTTGGTAGGGAAGTCTTGTCAACAACCAGTTTATTCGAGGGCTTGGGTAAGCATGCTTTGAAATTTGATGCTTCAAGTTTGCCGGTTGGCTGCTATAGATATCGGCTCGTGACTGGTGCCGGTATTGCGACAG
>DASTAO010000213.1:0-2902 GCA_035712525.1 Kapaibacterium sp. (SeqCode) | reverse complement strand
TATACGCAAATCCATGCTCCGATCGATGGCACTGTGGTCTCGCGTAATGTCGATGTCGGCCAGACGGTTGCCGCTTCGCTTAATGCACCTGTTATTTTCGTCATTGCTCAGGATCTTACTAAGATGCAGGTACAAGCTGCTGTTGATGAAGCCGATATCGGTGGTGTTAAACCCGGCCAGCAGGTAGTCTTTACAGTCGATGCATTCGGTGAAGAGAAATTCCATGGCGTTGTCAACTCTGTCCGACTTAATGCTACCATTACTCAGAATGTCGTGAACTATACGGTTATCATCGATGCCGATAATAGCGACCTGAAATTATTACCAAGCATGACTGCAACGGCAACGATCATTAATCAATCGAAAAAGGATGTCTTAAAAGTCCCAATGGCTGCATTAACATTTACCCCACCTGATGCTCAACCGGGTGGAGGCTCCGGCCATCGAGGAGGAAATCGCGGTGGTGCTGCTAATGGCGGCGGTGGCAAACATACTAAAGATTCAACTGGGGCTACTAAAGGTACGATCTATGTAAAAGCTCCTTCAAAGCCGGGAGAGAAACCGGCTCCGTTACAACTGGTTCATGTGCAAACTGGCATTAGTGACGGGCTATTTATTGAAGTCACTCCAACTGAAGCGATAAACGTCGGCGATAGTGTCGCCATCGGTTCAAGTATACCCGGAGCTGGCGCAGCAGGTGCGCCCGGAGCAAGTCCATTTGGTACTCAGCCTGGAGGTAATAGAGGTGGAATGCGGAGACTTTAATGCTTAAAAACATATATTCTTCGATGATGATGGCATTCGAATCACTTGGTCATAACAAGACCAGGTCGTTTCTGACAATGCTCGGCATCATCATAGGCGTTGGCGCCGTTATTACGATGACGGCGATCGGCTCGGGTGCAAAGAAAGCGGTTGCCGACCAGATATCATCACTCGGTACGAATGTGCTTACGATATTTCCAGGCGCTTCTTTTGGAGGCGGCATTAGCTTCGGAGCAGGTACTTCTAATAAACTTACCGAAAATGATGCCAATGCTTTGCGCCGCTCGTCACTCATCACTGCCGTAGCGCCTATCGCAACAGCATCGGCCCAGGTTGTTGCAGCCAATTCGAATTGGTCGACTCGGGTAAATGGGACTTCGCCGGATTATATCACCGTTCGAAATTGGGGCTTGACCTACGGCTCGAATTTTTCAACTAACGATGTTGTCCACGAGGCCAACGTATGCATCCTTGGCAAGACCGTTGCTGATAATTTATTCCCCAACGGAAATAATCCCGTCGGCCAGACCATCCGTATTCGCAAGTTGCCGTTCAAAGTACTTGGCGTAATGGAAGCTAAAGGATTCAACTCGTTCGGTGTCGATCAGGATGATATCATTCTTGCACCGCTAACCACGGTCCAGAAAAAAATTCTTGGCATTACCTGGCTGAACACAATCATTGCAAGTGCCATTACTGCTGAAGAAACTCCGGCTGCGATCGCAGAAGTAACCCAAACGATCCGCCAGCAGCATAAACTACTACCAAGCGAAGCTGAAGACTTTAACGTCCGCTCGCAGATGGATCTTGCCCAGGCTGCAGAACAGAATTCAAATACTATCACGAGCCTTTTGCGCAATGCAGCAATCATCTCATTGCTCGTCGGTGGTATCGGCATCATGAACATCATGCTTGTTACGGTTACCGAGCGTACTCGCGAGATTGGCATCCGTAAATCACTCGGTGCAAAGAAAATGGATATCTTAGTTCAGTTTCTTACCGAAGCAATGACCCTTTCGCTTCTTGGCGGCCTTGTCGGTTTACTTCTTGGTTATGGAGCAAGCGCCTTTATCTCGGCCAATAACGGCTGGACGATGTCTATTTCAGTGGTTGCAACAGCATTATCATTTGGAGCAGCGGCACTGATCGGAATGTTCTTTGGGTATTACCCTGCCCAGAAAGCAGCAAAGCTTAATCCTGTTGAAGCACTCCGATATGAGTGATCCTCGCTTTGGCGATCTTATCAGAAGAGATGTTGCTGCTGCAACCAGTGGCGATATTGTTATTATTGGCATCCCAACCGATGAAGGTATCCGCCGCAATGGTGGCCGCGAAGGTGCCGCACAGGCACCGGATGAGATCAGGAAATATCTTCGAAAGCTGACACCGGTTTCAGTTGTGGTCACCTCCGAAGATGGCGTTGTTTCAACAACGACACGATCCGTTAGTAAACAGATCTTCGATCACGGAAATATTACCGGCTCTTCGCTTGAAGATGTTCATCAACAAGCGACAGAAGTAGTCAGAGAGTATATATCCCGCGGCTGCTTTGTTATCTCCCTCGGTGGAGGCCACGATATTACCTATGCAGCAGTAAGCGGAGTGCATAAAGCATTAAAGGAACAGCTCGGCTTAATTAATATCGATGCTCATTTAGATGTCCGCGAAAAGAAGAACGGCCAGCATCACTCTGGCAGCAGTTTCAGGCTGCTCATCGAAGATGGCTGCGTCGATAGCACCGAGTTTACCGAGTTCGGTATTCAATCGAACAGTGTAGCCCAAGATCATATCAATTGGGTACACGATCAAGGCGGAGATATTTCGTTTTACGAGGAGATCAAAGCTTATAGTGTGGATGGCATGTTCACCGAAGCCATCCATCAAACCACTGGAAAGTGGTATCTCTCCTTCGATATCGACTCCATCAGATCGGCTGATGCACCGGGTTGCAGCGCTCCATCACCAATAGGATTTACATCTGAAGAAGCTATAATGATCTGCACTGTAGCAGCTGCCTCGAAAGATCTGGTTGCAATGGATATCGTTGAAGTCAGTCCCCCATTCGATCGCGATGGAAGAACAAGCCGCTTAGCTGCGAAGATGATCGCCGCGGTCATTGCAGTAAGAGATTAACTAA
>DASTAO010000212.1:0-8676 GCA_035712525.1 Kapaibacterium sp. (SeqCode) | reverse complement strand
ATGTCTTCGTCTCAGGTTGACTGGAAAAAGCAAACAATGGGAATTGACCAACCTTCCTATCAAGTGATTTCTCCAAGCACAATAGAGATAGCCCTTACAGTTGAGGATATTAAATCAAAAGTTAGTTGGGAATATGATGCTGAAAGATCTGATTTTGAAATAGGGCCAAGAGGGGGTGGTAGTTCAACTGTTAACTTTGGCCCATTACTGACAAAATCAGATAGCTATATAAAACTAACTCTGACAAATTAAGCGCTCTTCTCAGGCCGCATCGCAGGAAATAGCACGACATCCCTGATCGACTCTTCACCGGTCATAATCATAACCAACCTATCAATGCCGAAACCAAGTCCCGCTGTCGGCGGCATACCGGTTTCAAGTGATCGCAGGAAGTCTTCATCTAATTGCATTGCCTCATCATCACCCCGCGCACGAAGTTTCGATTGCTCTTCGAAGCGGGCACGCTGATCCAAAGGATCATTCAATTCGCTAAACGCATTCGCAAGTTCTTGTCCACCGATCATTAATTCGAATCGCTCGACAAGTCCCGGTTTTGTCCGGTGGTTCTTTGCCAGTGGCGACATCGAAAGAGGATAATCGGTAATGAATGTCGGCTGAATGAGATTATGCTCGACTTTCTCCGAGAAGATCTCGTCAATGATCTTTCCAGAGCCTGATTTCGGGTCGAGACCGATCCCAAGTTGCTTTGCAGCATCACGCAATCCGGCTTCATCCATTTCGCTGACGTCGATCCCGGTATATTTCTTTATCGAGTCATACATCGTCAAGCGCTCGTACGGAGGTGTGAAGTCGATGGCATTCCCGTTCTTCTGTGTCACTTTCATATCGCCACCGGTTACAACGCGAGCGATCTCGGCGAACATCTGCTCGACGAAATCCATCATCCAATTGTAATCCTTGTAAGCGACGTAGATCTCAGCCATCGTAAACTCAGGTGAATGATTCTTATCCATTCCCTCATTACGAAAATCTTTTGAGATCTCATAAACGCCCTCGGCAATACCACCGACGATCAGTTTCTTGAGATAAAGCTCATCAGCAATCCGAAGATAGAGATCAAAATCAAGTGCATTGTGATGAGTAATGAACGGCCGTGCATAAGCACCACCATAGAGTGGTTGCAGGATCGGTGTCTCAACTTCAAGATATCCCCGATCATCAAAGAAACGGCGAACAGTTGAAATGATCTGCGAGCGTTTACGAAACGTATCGCGAATATGGGGATTGACAACAAGATCGATATAGCGGCGGCGATAGCGAAGCTCTTTATCACTGACCGCATCGTGAATGATCTTCTCGCCTGTTGCTTCGTCGATCTCTTCTTTTACTACCGGTAGCGCACGAATGGCTTTTGCAAGAATTTGGAATGAGGTTATGTGCAGTGACACTTCTCCGGTTCTCGTACGGAAAATAAACCCTGTACCTCCAACAAGATCGCCAATATCAAGTAGCTTAAAGATCTCGTACTGCTCACCCAATTCATCGGCTTTGAAATAAAGCTGAATTTTACCCTGTTCATCCTGAATATGGACAAAACTCGCTTTTCCCATTCTACGAAGGGCAACGATACGGCCGGCTAACGAAGCGGTTGGCTTAGCCTCAAGGTTATTTTCATCGAATAACTTCCGGGCATCCTCGGAATAATGGGTCCGTTCGAACGAATAGGGATATGGGTTAACCCCATGATTTCTAATGGCTTCTAACGAATTCAGACGCTCGATCTCTTGGTCGGAAAGCGAATCCACACTGAGCGTCGAAAAATTGTCCAGATTGGGCATGAAACAGATTTATCTTAGATATTGAGATTCTTGAAACAGGAGATAGTGTCTGCTGGTTGCGGCCAGAATAGGGTTTACACTTTTCCGTCTTCTTAAACGTAAAATGAAAGTAATCGGCTGGGATTTGATAGTGATGGGCTAAGATTCGATCTCGTATGTTGTTTTAGAATAATAATTTATTTCAAGAAAATTTGGAATTATATAAGTTTTTCCGTATTTTTGTAGTTGTTAAAGTTCTGCCACCCTGCGGTAATTTCCGTATTTCCTTTTTTTAATTAACTTAGAGTGATGATGCGTTACATATATATTCTTATTCTAGTCTTAACTTGCGCAACCTCAATTTTTGCACAAGGGGAACATTCCTTATTGCTTAATGCAGCAGCAGCTCCAACTTCTACCATAAAAGGCTCTACCACCGGTGGCGTTTACATATTGCCGGATGGTGGCGGGACGCTTTTAACCAGCGTTAGTATTGGCAATATTGCCTGGGTCTTAGCCGGAAATGCATTGACTGGTGGTACTCCAGCGACTCCTGTAGAATTCATGGGGTCTACCAACAACTATGATGTTGTCTTAAAAGCTAACAATGTCGAGAAACTACGGTTAGTGTCAGGTGGTGGTCTTACAGCTACTGGCGGACTTACCTCTTCAGGCGCAACGACCCTTTCTGCGCTTGGCCTTGGTATCGTGCATTCCAGTGCTGTTGGTGTCCTTTCATCAAGCCCGGTAGTATTAACCTCTGAAGTTAGCGGTATCCTTCCGGTTTCTAGTGGTGGTACTGGCAATCCAAGTATGACCGCGAATGCTGTTCTTCTTGGCAACGGGGTAGGATCAATTAGCTCGGTTGGTCCTGGCGCTGCTAATACATTCTTTGTAACCGCGGCCGGTGCGGCTCCCTCTTGGAATTCTTTCAACCATGATCTTACTTTGCTCGGCAATGGTATTGGCACTGCACTTGGTATCGATCTTGCCCATGCTAATACATGGTCTGCGACCCAGAGCTTCTCAGCCGGTGTAACCCATTCTGGTGCTACTTCGCCGTTGACGGTTAACGGCTCGGCTGGCAATAATGGCGATGTATTAAAATCGAATGGTGCTGGTGCAACCCCATCTTGGGTATCGCCTGCTTCGCTTGGCATCGTCAATGCTTGTGGCGGCGCAGTTGTAAATACGATCACCATGTTCACCAGTGCTACAACGATCTGTAACTCCCCACTAACCGTAACCGGTGCTAATGTTGCTGGCTCTGGTACGCTCACTGCTGCTACTGGCCTCGTTGCTACGACTGGCGGCTTAACAGTTAGTGCTGGCGGTATTAACAATACCGGTGGAATGACCTCAAGCGGTGCTACTACCCTCTCAGCTTTAGGACTTGGTATTGTTCACTCAAGTGCTGCTGGTTTGCTCTCTTCAAGCCCAGTTCTTTTAACCTCAGAAGTTTCAGGCCTTCTCCCGGTTGCCAATGGTGGTACGGGGCTTAACGCTCTTGCAGCCGGTTCCCTTGTTTACGGAAGCGGTGGCAATCCGATGAATACTCTTGGCATTGGTGGTAACGGTACAGTTCTTACTTCTAATGGTACAGTACCTTCCTGGAATGCTCTTACAACAAACGCCAGTTTAACAGGCAACGGAACAACCGGTTCGTTCGCAATTAACCTTTCTAATACCAATAATTGGGCAGTTAACCAAAACTTCGCTGCGGGTGTCTCCCTTACCGGTGCTACCTCACCATTGAGTGTTGGTGGGGCGGCTGGAAATAATGGCGACATATTAAAATCTGGTGGTGCTGGCGCAACTCCTTCATGGGTATCGGCTGGTTCATTCGCTTGGGTATTGGGTGGCAACAGTGCTCCTTCATCGAACATCTTTGGAACATTATCGGCAACAGATGTCGATATGCGTGCTGGTGGTACGAACCAGATGACGCTTCGTAATACTGGTGGTATTGAAATTCCAGCGACCACCACTGCTGGAGTCGGTGCTATTTTTCAAAATGGCGGACTATTAATACATAGCATTGGTGGATCTAATTTCTTTGCAGGTCCTAATGCGGGCAATCTTACTACGACGGGTGTAGGATTTAATACCGGAGTTGGTTTCGGGGCTCTTGGCTCGAATTCAACTGGATTCAGCAATACCAGTACCGGTTATAATTCACTTGTTCAAAATACTTCTGGTGTTCAAAATACAGCTGCTGGTGCTTGGGCATTGTTTACCAATTCAACTGGTAACTATAATACCGCTATGGGGCTGTCGGCACTCTATAATAATACATTTGATGCCAACTCGGCATTTGGTTCACAGGCTCTTAATTCGAATACGACGGGTGGGTATAACACGGCTGTTGGCTACTATGCCCTTTTGAACAATACGATTGGGTATAGTAATACTGCAACTGGTGAGCATTCAATGGATGGAAATGTCGACGGTTTTTTTAATACCGCCAGTGGGTCATATGCCATGTACAATAATAATTCGGGTCAGTATAATACTGCTATTGGTGGTTTGTATACCCTGGCGACAAATACTTCGGGTACCTACAATACTGCGATCGGCTCTTATGCCGATGTCGGCTCAGGTAATTTGACCAATGCGACCGCGATAGGTGCTAATGCCGTCGTCAATCAAAGCAATAGCCTTGTTCTTGGTAATGGTGCAAATGTCGGTATAGGCCAGTCGGCTCCGACCCAGAAGCTTGAAGTTACGGATGGTAACATTCTGCTTTCGAATACCGGTACGGCCGGTGAAATGCGCTTTGCAGAGCCGGGTGGTACGAACTATACTGCATTCAAAGCTCAGACCCATACCGCAGGCAGCGTAACCTATACACTCCCCGCTGCTGATGGAACGAACGGTCAAACGCTAGCCACTGACGGCAGTGGGACCTTATTCTGGCAGGGCACTTCGACGAACAGGTTTAGGTCCAGTGTTGGTACTTGGCTTGAGCATAATATTTCACAAGGTTCAGCGAATATTGTAATGGATGTTGATCATCAGCCTAACCATACTGACGTTGTTCAAGCGTTCAGTGGTTCTATCGTTGGTGTTACGATAGGAAGCGATGTCCCGGTCACAACCGGATCGATTAGTGTTGAAGTATTAATCAATGGTGTCGGGACCGGTTTTTTTGCTACGATAACTGCTGGCGGCGGCGGAGGAACCGATCAGTATAATTCTGCTACTCAAGCGGCTGGTATAACTACCTTCAATGCCAACGATCGGATCGGAATGAGATATTCCAGTTCAAATCCGCTTGTCCCGAACAACGGATGTCATATTACATGTACACCGATTGTTCAGTATTGATAAATTGCGGTTTCTACAAATATAGTTCTTAAATAAAGCGGGCGTCAGCCCGCTTTATTTATTATTATCTTTTTCTTTCTTCCTTCCTAGCCTGCTTTTTTATTTTCACGGTCTTTTTGTCGTATATTTGCATCAGACAGTCCATATCTTTGCCAGGCTGTTTTTTGCCGTATTATATTGATTTTTATTAACTTAACTCTAGAGCGATGATGCGTTATTTATTCTCATTGGTACTAGTATTGGCTTTTGCCGGTACGGTATTTTCTCAAACAGAGCATTCTTTGCAGCTTAATGCGGCTGCAAGTCCCATGACCATTCTTCATGGGTCAGCTACAGGTGGAGATTATTTTTTTCCGGATGGTGGAGGAACACTTGTTACCTCAGGAAGTATTTCCGGTATTGCCTGGGTGTTGGGCGGTAACACTGCTCCTTCATCGAACATCTTCGGTACATTATCGGCGACAGATGTCGATATGCGCGCAAATAATGTTAATCAAATGACGTTACGAAGCGCCGGTGGCATTAATATCCCAACTACTACTGCAGGTGGTGTCGGAGTTATCTTTCAGAACGGTAATCGTTTTATCCATAGTTTTGGAGCAGGCAATACCTTTGTCGGTAATCTTTCCGGTAACTTAACTGCAACCGGTTCGAATAATACCGCTCTTGGGAATGGAACATTAGGGGCACTGACCACGGGTAACTTCAACGTGGCAATTGGCTCTACAACATTACAGGCAAATACGACCGGAACGAATAATGTCGGGATCGGTGGCGCTTTAGGGGCAAATACTACTGGTAATCAGAACGTGGCTATCGGTATTAATTCGATGGCTGTCAATAGTAGCGGTTCAAATAACGTTGCGATCGGTCTTGCCACCTTAGCAGCAAACACGACCGGAGGTAACCTCACTGCAATCGGAACCCAGGCTATGGCTGCTAACACTACGGGTGTTCAAGATGTAGCTGTCGGTTTTTCTGCTTTGGCTGCTAATACTTCAGGTCAGAGCAATACGGCTGTTGGGTACCAATCAATGCAAAGCAATACTGGCGGTAGTAATAATACCGCAACTGGGTATCAAGCACTTAATAGCAATACAACCGGCGTCCAGAATACCGGGTTTGGTGTCCAGGCAAATGCCGGTAACCTTACCGGTAACGATAATACTGCTGTTGGTCACACGGCAATGCGCTTTAATACATCGAGTCAGAATACGGCGGTCGGTTCGCTTGCCCTTGGCGCCAACCCTTTAAGTGGTGGGGCTAATACGGCTATTGGCTACCTCGCTTCTGGTAGTAATACCACGGGTGGCAGTAACGTTGCTGTAGGATCTGGGGCGTTACAACTCAATTCAACCGGCGGATCGAATACTGCTGTCGGGGTTGGAGCGCTTGCCAATAATACGACCAGTAATAATGTTGCGGTCGGCTGGAATGCTTCAAATGCAAATACGAGTGGCGGTTCTAACGTCGCTATGGGTTCTCAGGCGATGAATAACAATACCACAGGACAGCGAAATGTCGGTATTGGTACCCAGGCAATGTTACAAATGCTGACGGACGATAACGTCGCTGTCGGTGCCTTTTCCCTTCGTGGAAACGGCGGTGGACAAAATACTGCTGTCGGTAAAAGCGCTTTGCAGGACAATACTGGTGGGTCCAATACCGCTGTCGGCTTTAATGCTCTTGCAGTAAATACGGCTAATGGTAATACGGCTGTCGGCCACCAATCTCTCGATGCAAATACGACAGGAACAAACAACGTAGGTATTGGTCAGAATGCTCTCGGGGCTAATACAACCGGATTTAATAACGTAGCTGTCGGCAATGCTGCATTGCAAACTAATTCTATTGGTGTGAGTAACACGGCCGTCGGGCTTAATAGTCTTTCCAGTGCAACAAACACAGGTAACTCCGCTTTAGGAACAAGCAGTCTTTCCGGTACGACATCAGGCACAAATAATACTGCACTAGGTATGAATGCGGGTAATGCTAATACATCCGGAAGTAATAATACATTTATCGGTAGCTTGGCAAATGCTAGTGTGGGTAATCTTAGCAACGCCACCGCCATCGGTGCCGGCGCAGTAGTCAGTGCAGATAATAGCCTTGTTCTTGGCAACGGAGCGAATGTCGGTATTGGTACGCCGTCACCTACCTTTCCGCTGCATATTGTGACTGGAACGAATGTTGCTCAGGTCATTGACGGAAGCAGTACTGTCGGAACCTGGCTTTCACTTAATAACTCAAGCGCCGGTGGGCAATGGTTTACGATTATTAGTACCGGGTCGGCTAACGGACAAGGTGCCGGAAAATTCCTTATCAAGGCTGCTAATAGTGCGGGAGGCACAAATGCAGGTAACCCATTCATGATCGATCATGCATCGCAGAATGTCGGTATTAACATCACGAATGGTAGTACGCCGTCCCAAAAACTCGAAGTCATGGATGGCAATACCCTGTTGTCGAACGATAATAATTCTGCAAGCGAACTTCGCTTCGCCGAACCGAGCGGTAGTGGTGCAAACTATACCGCTTTCAAAGCACAGGCACAAGCAGCAGATGTAACCTATACGTTGCCGAATGCTGATGGTGCCAACGGACAAGTACTCAAAACAGACGGTGCCGGTAACCTTAGCTGGCAGAATGATGCAACTGGTGCAGTAACATTCTCCATTACGAATGTTACACCCGGAATGTCACCATATACAGTACAAGCCGCAGATCAAATCATCCAGTGTGATATCGGAACCGGTAACATTACTATTAATTTCCCTTCAGCCAATACATTTGGTGCAGGTCATACGGTCATTGTAAAGGCTGTCGATCCGGCTGCTGGTGGTGCTGGCACACTTAATTTTTCGACGACAAATGCTGTTGCCGGTGATAACGGCCAGGATATTGATGATGCTGGCCCGGCAGGCTTCTTCGGACAGGGATCTAGCTCCGGACAGGCCTATCGTTTTTATAACGATGGAAATGCCGGTGCTGCTGGTACTTGGTATACTTGGTAAGTAATTACCGAAAATTCTTTTCAAAGGCGCTCTGTTTTATGAGCGCCTTTTTTATTAGGATCATGAAACTACTCAAACCATCAGATTTCGAGCCGCACATCAATACTTCATTTGCGTTTGCTAACGAATCCGAAGGCGAGCCAAATGAAAGCGATCTTATTTTACGAAAAGTGCAACGCTACAATCTTAGGCCGGTAGATGGCAGGACGGAAGACTCGAGCGGCAAACTACAAACTGAACCTTTTACATTATTCTTCGAAGGCGACCACGCTACCGCACTACAAGAGAGGGTATATAAGCTAACACATGCCGGCTTTCCCGATGGATTAGAACTATTTCTTTCCTGTAAGGGGTCTAATACTAATGGTTCAGGCTTACTTTACGAAGCGGTCTTCGGATGAGCTTCTCGCTCCATCTTCCAGTGGGTCGGAACATCAGTTGTTTTAATAAATCCGAATTTGCCATAAAATGGCTCCAAGTATGGCTTCCATTTTTCGAACATAAGTGAAGCAGATATCCCTCGTTTATCGACTTCTTGAACGATGGATTTCATGATC
>DASTAO010000211.1:0-6256 GCA_035712525.1 Kapaibacterium sp. (SeqCode) | reverse complement strand
GTTTCCGATCTATGCACGCCTTGTCAGTGTCGATGATATCGAATTCAAAAATCCTGAAGGTAGCGCACAGGATCTGAGCGAAGAACTTCGCAAACGCTTCATCGGTGATGAAACGACTGCCCGCGGGTATGCTGCCGAAGTTGCAAAGCGTAGCTATCATATTGAATCGCTTGCGAAACGTGAAGTAAAACGCAACTCACCGCCGCCGTTTATTACGAGTTCGCTACAAACCACGGCCAGTGCTCGTCTGCGCTTTAATCCGCGCAAGACGATGCGCTTAGCTCAAAAGCTTTACGAAGGTATCGAACTTGGCGCTGAAGGCTTGACCGGACTCATTACCTATATGCGTACAGATTCGACACGCATATCCGATGAAGCTCGTACTGCTGCGGTTAATTTTATTAAGAGTAATTTCGGAAATGAATATGTCGGCTTCGAACGTAAGGGGGCGAAAAGCCGCAATGCTCAGGAAGCTCACGAAGCGATCCGGCCAAGTGATGTAAATCTTACACCAAAACAGATTCGTCATTACCTCGAAGCTCAGGATAAAGACCTCGCTTCATTATATGATCTGATCTGGGAGCGATTCGTCGCCAGCCAGATGGCTCCGGCAACATTCGATCAGACAACAGTCGAGATCGAATCTGATAAAGGCCCCGGAAGTATTTTCCGTTTTCGCGCAACCGGTTCTATCCTAAAGTTCAGAGGCTATCTGCAATTGCATGACGATAGCGAAGAGCCGATGGATCTCAAGGGCAAAGAAGATGATGAGAATCGTCGTCTGCCAGCCGGTATCACTGAAGGCCAATCGGCAAACATTGATCTGCCAGAGTTAAAATCAGCGCAGACCAAAGCTCCGCCGAGATTTTCCGAAAGTACACTTGTCAAAGAACTTGAATCGCTCGGTATTGGCAGGCCATCGACCTATGCATCGATCGTCGATACCATTCAGGAGCGAACCTATGTCTCTCAGGAAGATAGAAGGCTTGCCCCGACTGAACTTGGTAAGAAAGTAAATCGCATTCTCATCAAGAGCTTCCCCGAAATTTTCAACGTCGATTTCACTGCGAGAATGGAGCGCGAACTCGATACGATCGCCGATAACGAGCGCTCATATGCGGCAGTGATGAATGAGTTTTATGTGCCGTTCAAGATGGTGCTCGATCAGGTCGAAGAACGATTGATCGAAGAGCTGCCGAAGATGAAGTGCCCGAACTGCCAGTCGATGAATACTGAGATCAAGCAGGGCTGGTTCGGAATGTACATCGAATGTCTGAATTGCGGCAAGAAGACATCGGTAAAATCGCTGAACAAACCGCCGCCCGAAAAGACGGGTGAGGTTTGCCCCGAATGCGGAGAAGGTGAGTTATTGATGAGAGCAAGCCGGTATGGAAAATTCCTCGGTTGCTCTCGCTATCCAAAGTGTAAGTATACTCGCCAGCTTCCAAGCGGAATAAAATGTCCAAAGTGTACGATCGGCGATATCGTCAAACGACGAGGCGGTAAGCGCAACAGTACCTTCTATGGCTGTGCCCGATATCCGGATTGCGACTTCATCAGCAATGACGAGCCATTGAACCAGACGTGTCCGTCATGCTCGAATCTTTGGATGGTAAAGAAATCGACAAAGACACTCGGTAAGCACCTCAAATGCCCGAATTGCAAGAAGAACTTTACCGAAGAACTTCTTGAGATCGAAGGATAGCATTTAAAGCTATGATCGGTTTTGGTTACGATATCCACCGTTTAGCACCTGGCGAAAGCCTCATCCTCGGCGGCGTGCATTTCCCAGATGCTCCGCTCGGGACGGTCGCGCATTCCGATGGTGATGTCCTCCTTCATGCTATCATGGATGCGTTACTCGGTGCAGTAGCCCTCGGTGATATCGGTAAACATTTCCCAGATACTGACCCGAAGTACAAGAATGCTAATAGTATCTCTCTGCTTAAGGAAGTTGGCGAGATGCTTCAGGCAAAAAGTGCAGCAATCGTTAATATTGATTCTACAATAGTCCTCGAACGGCCTAAGCTTCGTGATCATATCGATGCCATGCGTACAAATATTTCTGAAGCGCTAGGTCTTACCATTGAACAAGTCTCTATTAAAGCGACAACGAGTGAGAGAATAGGATTTGTCGGGAGGGAAGAGGGTGTGGCAGCTTATGCTGTCTGCCAGCTTGATTAATCCACAATCATCTCTGATTCCAACTTCTTGAAATCCTTGTGGACCGTAAAGGCAAGCCATAAGCCGATCGCTGACATCACCGCTCCAACATATCCGATGTAATTCGGATGAATCGTACCAATGATCCAGCCTCCAAGGATAGGGCCAATAATTCTCGTAAAACTTTCAATGCTTGCTGAGACACCGATCACCCCGCCCTTTTTATCCGGCGGTGCCATTTGGCTGACAAGGCTTGAAAGTACAACTCTGGTGACTCCCGTACCGAAGGAGAAGACTAAGGCGACGAGAGCAAGCTGCTGCCAATTTTGTGCGAGGACAATGCCAAGCAGTCCTACTGCCATTGCCGCAAGACCATATTTTAATAATGACATTTCACCGATCTTCTTTACCAGTGGCCTGATCACGCCACCCTGCCAGATGATGCCCAGGAATCCGACATACGCAAGAAATCTTCCGACCTCCTTCTCAGTGAATGATAATTCAATATGCGCATAAAGCGAAAACATAGAAACATAGAGAGCAAATGGTAGTGCAAAGAAGAAGAAGATCGTCAGCATCGTGCGAAGCTCTTTGATCTTAAAATAAGTAAGGGCTTCACTATAATAGGCCATACCTCGTTTTGCGGAGGCGCTCCTATGAACAGCCGGTTCCTTAAGGTAAAAAATCGAAAGCAGAACACTGGTAAACGATAGCGCAGCTGCTGCAAACGCGGGTGCTGCTATTCCGTACGCTGATGCAAGTTCGCCTCCGACAAATGGTCCGATCAAAAATCCCATCCCAAACGCAACACCAATGATCGCCATCGAGGAAGCGCGCTCTTTCGGATCGGTGACATCGGCAACATACGCGGAAGCGATCGTTATATTCCCGCCGCTAATACCATCGACGAATCTCGAAAGCACCAACAGCCACACTGTATTAGCAAACCCAAGGATAAGAAAGCCAAGCATCGAACCGATCTGCGAATAGATCAGGATCGGCCTCCTGCCAAATCGATCACTCATGGCGCCAAGGATCGGCGAAGCTCCAAACTGACAAACCGAATAGACGGCAGCGATCATGCCGATCATCTCCGGACTCACATTAAACTGCAATGCATAAAAGGGCAGTAGTGGCAGGATGATCGAAAAGCCAAGTAGGTCGACGAGGACGACGACGAAGATCGGGATGAGAGCTTTATTCTTAAACATTAATACACATCAATATTTTATTGACGCAATACAGACGAATTTATTCTTGAATTGATTCAGATTCGGGGGAAACATTCGGCGGGCCTCTGCTGTTATCATCGCCCCTCAACGAACAAGTTTAGGGTCAAGTCCCACGCAATCGGAACGTGCCTAACCGAGTCAGGTCCGGAAGGAAGCAGCTCTCAGCAATTGTTAAGGTGTGACGTGGATCGCTTGACCCTTTTTTATTACTCGAATTTCTTCCCACCTTCGGTAAAGACCTTCAGCGCAATGGCAGCGCGTAATTCCTCAGTTGAGAGTTTAGCGATATCCCTTGAGGCGACCGATCGAGCAATATTAGAATACACTTGCAGAATGCCGCTTGAGGAGACGGTCACCATCGTGATCTTTCCGGCACTGGCTTTTGCTATAAAGGCAGCTTCGCGGGTTGCCGGTGAAGTATGAACCTGCTCGACGGCCGATAGCTCCACAATGCCAAGGGCAGATGCAAGCTGCACCGAAGCGGTTTTACCCTTGCCTTCGGCAAAGGAAATTTCTACTAACGGCAGATCGCCCGATTTTGCCTTCTTGCCTCCGAAAAGCAGAATAGCCTGATGCGGTGCCAAAACGACGCCCTCAAGGACTTCGGCTATGGATTCGATTACTTTCTTACGAAATAACATCTCTGCAAAGTTACGAAGGATATTGGGGAAGTTACAAAAATAGCTATTGTTTCCTGTTGTATATTTGTGCCAATAGGAGTGTATATATCTGCCAAACTGTCTTATGAAACGCTTTTCTATCATTATCGCTCTGTTGCTCACCCTTTTTTCCGCATCGTTTGGGCAGCAGCTTTCTTTGAATATTCCTACCGGATCGCTGCCATCACATATTAGCGATTGGTCAAGTAATCCCAATATCATTTTGCTGACGCTCGTTCCGCCGCCGGGTGGGTTGGAGTTAAGTAATGCTCATATCGTAGCTGAAGTAATTAATGGTGCTGGTACCACCCTTGCCTCGACAAAGACAAAATTTTCAGAGCAGCCTCCGATCAATGGGGTTCTTACCGCCCCCAAAATGTTCAGATGGAATGAGATCTTAAATCCAAATGCGGTATCGATCGATCCGTCCATTCAAAGCTCGGCAGTCAGAACTGGTTTGTTGCCTGATGGCTCGTATCGGCTTTGCCTGTATCTTGTCGACGAAAAGGGGACTCTCATCCGTTCGATCAATAGTGGATGCGGTTCGTTTCAGGTTCTAACTCCGGAGCCGCCGATGCTGGTATCACCAAAGATGGCAGATACGCTAAAAGAGCTTACCCCTACATTTAGCTGGCTTGCCCCGACACCAATGCCTCTTGCCAGTCATCCACATTTTCGCTTAAAGATCGTGCCGATCTATCCTGGGCAGAGTGGTGAGCAGGCTATGATGTCTGCCGATGCTTTCTATAGTAACCTATCGGTTGAGGGTACGACAATTATCTATCCGGCTTCTGCACCCTCACTTGCTTCGATTTCAACGGTTAAATCATTTGCATGGTCGGTGCAGGCGCTTGATGCTTCAGGTGCTCCGATCGGAAAAAACAATGGTACGAGTGCCGTCGGTATTTTTTACTTACCGAAGAATTCGTCGGTCGCAACCTGCACCTGTGGCTGTGGAGGATCGACGCAACCGGCTTGCGCTCATAAAGGCTGTGTCTGCAGTAAATCGAAATCGGTAAAAAGAACTGGTAATAATAAGAATACAATAGCAAGATCAACAGCCTCTTGCACCTGTGGATGCGGTGGCACGCCACAACCGGCTTGTGCTCATAAAGGGTGCGTTTGTGCAAATACTTCAATCTCTACATGTGCTTGTGGCTGTGGTGGCTCAACTCAACCGGCTTGTGCCCACAAGGGATGCGTGTGTGCGGGCACTTCGATGTCATCTTGCACTTGCGGATGCGGCGGCACAGCTCAACCCGCTTGTGCGCATAAGGGGTGCGTATGCGCTAATACTTCAATGGCAACCTGTACGTGTGGTTGTGGCGGGACAGCCCAGCCTGCTTGCGCCCATAAAGGATGTGTCTGTAGTAATGCCGCCTTTACAAAAAAACCAATAACGATAGCGGTTGCCAATACTCTATTGCTTCCTGCACTTGTGGATGTGGAGGAACGGCACAGCCAAGTTGTGCTCATAAGAATTGTGTCTGTGCAAATACATCCATGGCGACGTGTAGTTGTGGCTGTGGCGGCACAGCCCAACCATCGTGTGCTCATAAAGGATGTGTTTGTGCCAATACCTCAGTCGCAACCTGTGGATGTGCTTGCGGCGGTAGTACGCAACCCGCCTGTGCACATCGCGGCTGTGTTTGCTCGAAAGCGAAGACGGTGACGAAAAAATCGTTGAAGTTTAAGCGGTAGAGCAGTGGTAAAACCGATATAGCAACCTTTGACCTCCATCGGTGTTAGATTCATAGAATA
Organism: Kapaibacterium sp. (SeqCode); assembly: GCA_035712525.1. Lineage (GTDB taxonomy): Bacteria > Bacteroidota > Ignavibacteria > Palsa-1295 > Palsa-1295 > JAFDZW01. The sequence goes on along the minus strand of DASTAO010000211.1, from coordinate 441 downwards.
CAAAATATGATACATCCTAACATAACCCTCTCTATAGCTGTCAGACTTTCAATAGCCCTGATAAGTATTGCCTCTTGGGGCTGCAAGAATTCAGATCCTGCAGCTGCCCCTCCTAATAATTTTATCGAGACCCTTCATCAAGTGAAGCGGTGCCAAGTTGAAATTTCAAATGTCTCTGATTCAGTGAACTACATAACCTTTTATGAATCGAGTAGACATGGCGGGGCCGATAGTTGGGAAGATGCTACAGTTGGAACCCAATTGATTGGGTTCTCTGTCTCAAATTTTGATTCAGTAGTTTCCGGAGCAGATTCAGTCGTATACTCTCATGATTCTACATATACGTTGGGATTTATGACCTATGCAAATATTGCGAGGCTAAGTATAGTAGTTGATAGTTTGAATGCCACTATTAAAAAAATACGTATTTATAATTATGTC
>DASTAO010000210.1:0-7252 GCA_035712525.1 Kapaibacterium sp. (SeqCode) | reverse complement strand
CAAAAGCAACGAAGGGCAAACCAACCTGTATCGTTGCCGAGACCTACATGGGACATCCGATCAGCTTCATGAATGATGATTATCGCTGGCACGGAAAGCCACCGAATAGCGAACAGGCTAAGACTGCACTTGAGGAATTAGTATAATTTTTTGATAAGCAATGAGCGAGACATTAACAGCATCTAAAGTAACCGACACCGCTTCAACCAATAGCATGAAGAAGAACCCATTTACCCTTCAGGGAAAGAAAGCAACTCGTTTCGGATTTGGCGAAGGGCTTGTTACTCTTGGTGAAAAATATGATAACGTCGTTGTTCTTGGCGGCGATATTACCGGCTCGGTAATGACTTCGTATTTCAAAGAGAAATTTCCGGATCGTTTCTTTTCGATGGGTATCATGGAAGCCAGTGCGACGCTTGTTGCTACGGGCTTAGCACTTTCCGGTAAAGTCCCGTTCTTTGCAAGCTACGGTGCATTCGCTGCCTGCCGCAATACTGATATGCTTCGTATCTCAGTTTGCTATAACGATGCGAATGTTAAGATCGGCGGCGGCCATGCCGGCATCTCTGTTGGTCCTGACGGTGCTACTCACCAGGTGCTTGAAGAGATCGCGATCACTCGTTCGCTTCCGAATATGACGCTTGTTGTTCCTTGTGATTTTCTTGAGACGAAGAAAGCAACCGTTGCAATAGGCGAGCACGTCGGCCCTTGCTACATTCGCTTTGGCAGAACCGATACCCCACAATTCACGACTGAAGATACTCCGTTCGTTTTAGGTAAAGCTCAAGTCTTCCGCGATGGCGGCGATGTTGCGATCTGCGCTTGCGGTCCTATGGTTTGGGAAGCATTGCTTGCTGCTGATGCTCTTGAGGCCGAAGGCATCGATGCGAGAGTCATTAATGTCTCGACGATAAAGCCGATCGATAAAGAAACGATTCTCGCTGCTGCAAAAGAATGCGGAGCGATCGTCACGGCAGAAGAGCATCAGATCACAGCCGGTTTAGGCGGTGCTGTTGCAGAAGTTGTCGTAAAAGAAAATCCGGTCCCGATGGAATTTGTCGGAGTGCAAGATACCTTCGGTGGCTCAGGCGATCCGGATGAATTGATGGAGTTATTTGGCTTGACGCATAAAGAGATCATAGCAGCTGTAAAGAAAGTGCTTGCGAGAAAGAAATAATTTTTCTTTCAAATATGTTTATAAAGCCGGTACTAATCATATCGGCTTTCTATTTTACTATCGCTACCTTCTGCGTTTCATTTCCTAATCTTACAAAATACATTCCCGAGGGTAACAAATGGGTTGTGACCTTTTTTATTTGTTCGCCATGTGCTACCGGAGCTTCGATCAATTTCATCCCAGCTGTATTAGATATAGTTATGGATGTATTGTTTGACTGTTCTTCGAAGGAGCAGGTGAGCTCGTCATCACCAACAGTAACTCGGAAATCGGAATATTGTATTTTTGGTAGTAGTACCGTGAGAGTCGGATCGTTCTTTAGTAGTCGGCTTGTGTGTGAAAAGGCTCTCTCGCCGAACTGTTTTGTTAATCCCTCATCAAAATGGTAGTTACTGTCTCCATTTGCATTCCTATATATAGAGATCATACTTGCATCATCATCGAACCCCATTGAATCTACCTTATATGAAACCAACGCCTTGAAGCGCTCGCTTCGTGCTATATTATTGAAAGAGAGTGTATCAATAATTCCTCCATTATGATACGCAAAGAAATGGAGGGGCATTATGAAGTGGTCGCGTTGTTTCTGCAATTGATTGACACTAATGTAGACTGAGTCCGCGCCTTGAGTCCAGCTAAAATCATAATCCGGGTGTCCTGATCCCATGATCCACTGATTGATATAATCAGTAAGTGGGATATTGAGTGCACTGCTCATATAATCTCGAAATTGTTCAGTAGTTGCAGTAGAATAGGCGAAGGTATTCAGATAGCCCCGGATCGCACGGAAGAACACTGAATCGCCAACCATCCTGCGCAACATATGTATGACACAGCCTCCTTTAGAGTAGGTAAGAGGGCCAATGAACCCAGCAGTAATGATCGATTGCATCGGCATTGGCTGAGTGGAAAAATAATAGCTGGCAATCGAGCGAAGTGTTTTTAGTTCAAAATCATATCCCCCAGATTGTTCCGCCCAGATGATTTCGCAAAAGGTGGCGAAGCTCTCATTAAGCCAGACATCTCTGAAGGCATCGCAGGTAACTTTGTCCCCAAACCATTGATGTCCCATTTCGTGTGCAATTTCTTCATCTTGCCCTTTTAACCAACCGCGGTCAATAGTTGTGAGTGTTTGGTGTTCCATTCCACCACCAAATGGCTCGACGGCTACCTGACCATATTTTACAAATGGGAAAGGGCCGAATCGATCTTCGAGCCACGTCATTATTTGCGAAGTGTTTCTCGAAAGAAAATACTGAGCATTATAGTGCGTTCCATCGGTTACAGTATCATCATAGTCCTGCTGCCACGCATAGTAATCGAGATGAACCGTATCGCCTGGTACTGAAGAACGGAAATGAGTCCCTTCCCAATGTGTGAAATTACTGGCATCAGCAACCATTAAATAGGTAGCGATGGGTTTATCGCTTTTCCAATGCCACAGTGTTGATGTCGGAGTAAACGCTTCCTTCGAAACGAGTATGCCATTCGACGGTGCTTCAATTCCATTTGGGACGATGATACTAATTTCAGATTCTGCTTTATTATCGGGGCGGTCATTGCAAGGCATCCAATTTCGCGCGCTGCTCGGTTCACTAAACGTATAGGCTACATCTTCAAGAGTCGGGTCGTTATGAGTATAGGAATAATAGGGATCGTCAGACCCTTTTGATGCATAATAAAAACCAGCGTCGGTTGTATCTTTCCGGTAAGCAATGGACATGATAAATTCTGACCCCTTTGTTCTTACCGATGTCGGCAGCATAATATCCAGTTTGTCAGTATGAATATTAGGTTGTGGAGTTGGCGATAAAACGGATGTACCAATTATGATAGAATCAATAGTAATTCCTATGGCATCGAGGCTGATCACAGGAGAAACATCAGTCATTCGAATCGTAATTTTTTGCAATCCTGTATATTTTGGGCTATGGGTCTCAAATATTTTTCTCCAATCCAAAGTAAGATCATACTTGACTACAGTGTACGGAAGTTTTGGCAGTGCCTGTGGTTCAACCTTGCTTTGAAGGGCAGTTACTCGGTTGCATAGCTTTTGCTTGAATGCAGGGGAATACGGTTGTCCAACAGCAACTGTAACCATGTTCATATATACGAGCAGGCTCAGGATAAATGTGGGTACATTTTTCATAGGGTGAACGGGTGATAGTCTTAAAGGAAGAACACAGCCTTAAGATGGAAGTTGTAACCGCTTATGAAATGACGGGCAGAGTATGGTAAATTATGTATTCCCAACAAATTATGCCCTATACGCAGGATAAAGTCCAAAATTTGTCTTTTGTTCTAATACCTTAAAACTGCTATTTTTGCATCTTTTCGTATCGTCCCTAGCCTTGATTCCCTTTCAGCCACAAAGAAAGTGTAATCCGGGTATCCGTGGCAGTATGCCCTGTCTGTGTATAGGGGGGCATCATTTCTTTTTTGAAGTTGGGCTATCGTAGGTGTTGAACGCCCTGTGAATCGTATGGGAATCATGAGGCTGCCGATTCTTATGCGATAGTCGCTAAGCCCCGTTCGGGTGGAATGGGGCTTCTTTTATTATTAGTCCGTATTTCCCGCCAAAATTCGAACCTTCAGAACCTTTTTCTTGTTTCAGCCGACCCTCATTTTAGGGGATAACGCCTTGGGCGATCTGGTATTTACCGGCTCGGATCGTTTCAGGGGATGTATAACCATAGTCGGTATCGTTCTATAATGTCTGAAGAAACCATGTCGCCCGCGACAGCGGATGTCGCAACCGAGGCAGCCGCCTCGAAACCCACCGAAGCTCCTGCTGCAAAAACCAGCAAAAGACCTTCGATCCAACACACTGGAAATGTAAAGGGAAATCTTTCCATCATCGATCCTCATAGCAAACTCGGCTCTGGCTATAACCAGGGTGAGCGCGATGAGATGATGAAGCTCTACGATCAGACCTTCAGCGCTTTGAAGGCCGATCAGGTTGTAAAAGGCAAGGTTGTTGCCATTACACCGAGCGAAGTAGCCGTCGATATCGGCTTTAAGTCGGAAGGTATCATTCCGAAATCAGAATTTTCGATGCTGCCCGACCTCGCTGTCGGTGACGATGTCGAAGTACTCGTCGAAGCAGTAGAAGATCGTGAAGGCCGCTTGCAGCTTTCGCATCGTCGTGCTAACTTCATCCGTGTCTGGGAACGCGTCAACGAAGCGGCCAAGACAGGCGAAGTTATCAAAGTTAAAGTTACCAAGCGCATTAAGGGCGGACTCGTTGTCGATCTTCTCGGCATCGAAGCCTTCATGCCGGGATCGCAGATCGACATCAAACCGGTTCGCGATTTCGATGTCTATCTTAATACGACGATGGATGTCCGCGTCGTTAAGATCAACCATCCGTCCGAGAACGTCGTCGTCTCCCATAAGGTACTTATGGAGGACACTGTTAACGAACAGCGTCAGAAGATCGTCGAGAAGCTCGAACGTGGTCAGGTATTGGAAGGAACAGTCAAAGCCATCACTGATTTCGGTGCGTTCATCGATCTCGGCGGTGTCGATGGCCTTGTTCATATTACCGATCTTTCATGGGGTCGCGTATCGCATCCTTCTGAGATCGTTAAGCTCGATCAGCTCGTCAATGTCGTTGTTCTCGATTACGATGAGAACAAGAAGCGTATTTCGCTTGGCATGAAGCAGCTCCAGCCGCATCCGTGGGCAGAGATCGAACAGCGCTATGCTGTTGGTCAGAAGGTCAAGGGTAAGGTTGTTTCGATGACTGATTACGGTGCCTTCATCGAGATCGAAAAGGGTATCGAAGGTCTTGTTCACGTCAGCGAGATGAGCTGGACACAGCACGTCAAGCATCCGTCGAACCTCTTCGCCATCGGCCAGGAAGTCGAAGCATCGATCCTCTCGATCGATCAGGATTCGAAGAAGATCTCGCTCGGTATCAAACAGCTCGAGCCTGATCCGTGGTCGAAATTCCTTGAGAAGTACCCGATCGGATCAGTACATAAAGGAGTTGTTCGTAATCTTACGACCTTCGGCGCCTTTGTCGAGCTCGAACCGGGTATTGATGGACTCGTCCATATCGGTGACCTTTCCTGGACGAAGAAGGTCCGCCATCCAGGCGAACTTCTTAAGAAGAATGACGAGATCGATGTGATGATCCTCGGTATCGATACCGAAAACCGCCGCATCGCTCTTGGTCGTAAACAAGTATTGGAAAATCCGTGGGATACCCTCGGGGATGCCTTCAGCGAAGGTACCGATACGACCGGTAAGATCATCCGCTTCCTCGATAAGGGTGTTGTGGTTGAATTACCTGGCGGCATCGACGGCTTCGTACCGGCATCGCAGTTGAGCTTCCAGACGGTCCGCAATCCAGCGGATTCCTTCAAGCTCGACGAGACTCTTAATCTTCGCGTAATCGAATTCGATTCGGAGAATAAGAAAATTGTTCTTTCGGCAACCGAGTGGTTAAAGGCTCAGGATCGTGCCATTGTCGATGAGTACAATGCAAAACATCCGATCGCTAAAGAGACCTTAAGCGAGACGAGCAAGAAGAGCACCACCAAGCGTGCTCCGAAAAAGCAAGCCGCTTCGACCGGCGATGAGCATTCGGCTGCTGAGCAAGCTGAGGCCATCAGTGAACCGATCGGCACTTTCGAGCTGCCAGGCGAAACTGCCCCGGAAGCAACGGCTGAAGTAGCTGAAGAACCAAAGGCTGAGTAACATATTCATATAATGTGAGTATGAAGGGCAGCCAAATGGCTGCCCTTCGGTTTTTAAAATAGATTTGAAACTCATTCGTTCATTTTACATTATCAGAGTTACCCGTTATGTCTAAAACAAAAGAAAAAATATTTAGCCCCTATCAAGTATTCATCATTGCCATCATAGCGATCCTGCAATTCACTGTCATTCTCGACTTCATGGTGCTTTCGCCGCTCGGTGTGATCTTGATGAAGAAGCTGACGATCGATCCTTCAAAGTTCGCGTTGGTCGTTTCAGGCTATGCCTTCAGCGCCGGAGCATCAGGTTTGCTCGCAGCAGGTTTTGCCGATAAATTTGATCGCAAGAAGCTCCTGATGTTTTTCTACAGCGGTTTTATTATCGGTACAGTGCTTTGCGCCTTGGCGACGAACTTTGAATTCCTGCTGTTCGCCAGAATCTTTACCGGCTTGTTCGGTGGTGTTATCGGCTCGATCGGTTTTGCCATTATTACCGATCTGTTCCAGATGCAACAGCGTGGCAGAGTAATGGGTTATGTGCAGATGTCATTTTCGGCAGCGCAGGTGCTTGGAATACCAGTTGGGTTATATCTTGCCAATTCCTTTGGCTGGGAATATTGCTTCTGGATGATTGCCGGTTTTGCAGCGATTGTCGGAGTTGTAATGCTTCTGAAAATGAAGCCGATCAACGAGCACTTGAAAATCCAGCAGGAGCGAAATGCGATTCAGCATTTATTTCATACTGTTTCGAAGCCACAATATCTGTTTGGATTTGCAGCAATGTCGTTGCTCGCAACCGGCGGCTTCATGCTGATGCCGTTCGGCAGCGCTTTTGCAACTCATAATCTTGGTCTGACCATGGAGCAGCTTCCGTTGCTCTATCTCATAACCGGGGTATTCTCGATCGTTGTCGGCCCACTTTCCGGAAAGTTTGCCGATAAGATCGGCAAGTATAGGATGTTCGTGATCGGTTCGGTTATGACGATGATCGTTGTCGTGATCTACACGAGCCTCGGCACAACACCGTTTTGGTTAGCTTCAGTGATAAGCGTACTGCTCTTTGCTGCGATCACTGCCCGAATGATCCCTGCCTCAGCATTGATGACGGCAATTCCTTCTCCGCAAGATCGGGGTGCGTTTATGAGCGTCAACTCCGCTACCATGCAGATATCAGGTGGTATCGCTTCAGTGATCGCCGGTTTGATCGTCGCCGAATCAAGCACCGGAGCGATCCTCCACTACGATACTCTTGGGTATGTAGTGGTTGTTAGCATGATAGCGATGGTAGCGATGATGTATTTCATTAATCGTAATATCCAGCGCACCCATGCAAGCATGAATGTGCCGGAGGCTGTTGTGATCGAAGAACAGA
>DASTAO010000209.1:0-4013 GCA_035712525.1 Kapaibacterium sp. (SeqCode) | reverse complement strand
CGCCTTGCCGAATTAACTGAGGTGCCGGCTTATGTGATCGATGTCGATACCGATCGCAAGATGCTTGAACTGGCCATCGTCGAGAACGTCCAGCGTCGTGACCTTAACCCTATCGAAGAAGCAGAAAGCTATCGCCGCCTTATCGAAGAGTGTGGTTTGCGCCAGGACGATGTAGCTGAGCGAATTGCAAAAGATCGCACGACAGTCTCCAATTTTTTACGATTGCTCCGCTTGCCAGTCGAGATACAGGAGTCTCTTCGTAAAGATGAACTTGGTATGGGTCACGCAAAAGCGATAATGGCTATTGCCGACCCAACCTATCAGATCGCATTATGGCGAACTGCTGTGAAAGACAACTACTCAGTTCGAAAGCTTGAAGAGCTTGCTCGTAAGGCTGCAACGGAGCAAGGTGGCTCTCGCAAAAAAAGTGGTCGGCCAATGAAGGCTTCTGGGTCTAACGAGCCAATAGAAGAACTACAGCCGATGGAAAATGCGATCAAGCAGAAATTGCAAACGCAGGTCCGCATCAAAATGAAAAATCAAACTCAGGGAGAAGTTGCGCTTGAGTTTTATTCGCTTGACGATCTTGAACGCTTAACAGAATTACTTCTTTCGATCAGAGAAGAATAATGCTTTAAAATAAAAAAGCGGAAGGATGATCTCCCGCTTTTTATAATGTCTTATTCGCTTCTTACTGAGCGATGGTCTTTGCCTTTTCGTAAACGTCTTCGATCGTGCCGACCATGTGAAATGCCTGTTCCGGCAATTCGTCGCACTGGCCATCGAGGATCATCTTGAAGCTGCGAATGGTATCTTCGAGCTTTACATATTTACCTTGTAAACCGGTAAACTGCTCGGCAACGAAGAACGGCTGCGAAAGGAATTTCTGAACCTTACGAGCACGCTTAACAACGAGTTTATCTTCTTCCGAAAGCTCGTCCATACCAAGAATGTTAATGATATCCTGAAGATCTTTATACTGTTGAAGGATATTCTGCACGGCACGAGCAGTATCGTAGTGGTCGCTGCCTACAACATCCGGAGAAAGAATACGGCTTGTCGAATCGAGCGGATCCACAGCCGGATAGATACCAAGCTCAGAAATAGCACGCGAAAGAACCGTCGTAGCATCCAAGTGAGCAAACGCTGCTGCCGGAGCCGGATCGGTAAGATCGTCAGCCGGTACGTAGATAGCTTGTACCGAAGTAATGGAGCCTTTCTTTGTCGAAGTGATCCGCTCCTGAAGTCCGCCCATTTCAGAAGCAAGCGTCGGCTGATATCCTACGGCAGAAGGCATACGGCCAAGAAGTGCCGATACCTCAGAACCTGCCTGAGTAAAACGGAAAATGTTATCGATAAAGAGCAATACGTCTTTACCTTCTTCATCACGGAAATACTCAGCGAACGTAAGTGCCGTAAGACCTACACGCTGACGAGCTCCCGGTGGTTCGTTCATCTGTCCGAACACGAGAACGGTTTTGTCAAGAACGCCACCCTCGCTCATTTCGAGATACAAGTCGTTTCCTTCGCGGGTACGTTCTCCTACACCACCGAATACGGAATAACCGCCGTGGTGCATAGCGATGTTATGAATAAGCTCCATGATAACGACCGTCTTGCCTACACCGGCGCCGCCGAAGAGGCCAGTCTTACCGCCTTTGGAATACGGCTCAAGAAGATCGATAACTTTAATACCCGTTTCAAGGATCTCAGCCTTTGTTGAAAGATCTTCGAATTTCGGTGCATCGCGGTGGATCGGCCAGGAGAACTTTGAATCGATCTGTGCACCGCCGTCGATCGTCTGACCGACAACATTGATTAATCGCCCAAGAGAATTCGGACCTACCGGCACCGAGATCGGTGCTCCGGTATCGATAGCAGCCATGCCGCGAACCAAGCCATCGGTCGAATCCATTGCTACGGCACGGACCCGATCCTCACCCAAATGCTGCTGGACCTCGACGATCAGCTCTTCCTGCTTGCCTTCAGAGTTCGTACGCGGAACCTTGATGGCATTAAGAATAGCCGGCAATTTGCCGTTTTGGAAATCAATATCGAGTACTGGTCCGATAACTTGAGCAATAGTCCCTTGATTCATAATAATAAGCGGCTGCTATAGTGGTAAAATAATTAGATTGTTGTAAACAGAACCGGAAGGGATAGGGTTTCGGGAAGAAAGTGATGGAATTTTTGGTAAATTTGATATAAGACCCTCCACGTTTTGTGAAGGATCTTATATCAAATAAAAGTTACTTTATCTCGTACTCCGTTAAGGTTTCGGATTTATCACCGGAAGGATCAACTGTTTCAATTTCTCCGACACCTTTAGCAAAGTAGATGTCGATACTACCTGTCGCTCCCAATGACGACACCGAATTTTGTATTTGTAATACATCAGAATAATCTTTGCCATTTACTTTTCTTGTAAGACCTGCTGCAACAGTTTTGCAAGTTACATGGATTGGAATAGTAAAGATCTCCATGTCATAGCTCCACGTAGAGCCGACAACCGTATTAAGGAATATGCTCTCCTGAGCAGTAGAGTCATTTTTTGGAGTAATAAAATATAAAATGTTTGTATCCCCCCGATACGAATAGGTATTACCATCCGTACCATCAATATCAATGAAAGTCTTAGAAAAATAAGTTGAAGTCCCACTAACGGTTCGGGTTACTGTGCCCGTCGGAGTGGCATAGTGCCACGATGACCCATTTGTAACTGGCATGTAATCAGTAGCGTTACCCCCACCGCCACCATTACCGGTATTAGTCGTAGAATCATTCGAGCAGCCGACAACAGCACCAAAAGAAACAAGAAGCATACAAAGTAATAGATTTTTCATAAGAGATAGTTAGAATTAAAGTCGGCGAATAGACAAAAAAATAATTAGTAAAGATTCTATAAAATCTATGAATAATTATTCAGTATTTCTACTTGATTTTTACTGGATAGGAGTTCCTCATAATACGTGTTTGCGCGGGGTTCGAACTAAACTGATGCTTCCGGTATTGTAGCACGGCATTTTTATAGTTATTTCATTAAATACTCACAACGGGATGTCAGTTTTAATTGTCGGTACTCTTGCGGTCGATACACTCGAAACGCCATTCGCCACCAAAGAGCGTGCCCTCGGCGGCAGCGCTACTTATATTTCTCTTGCAGCAAATTATTTTGTACCCGGTAAGGATGTCTCGCTTGTCAGCGTTGTCGGCGAAGATTTTCCGGAGCATGGATGGAATTTGTTGAAGTCAAGAAATTTCGATCTTTCCGGAGTCGAAGTTGTCAAAGGCGGAAAGACGTTCTTTTGGCATGGTCGCTATCACTACGACATGAATACGAGAGATACGCTCGTAACCGAGCTCAACGTCCTCGCCGATTTCAAGCCGCATGTCCCCGATCATGCCACTAATCCCGACTTCCTCGTTCTCGGCAATGTTGCTCCGGATCTTCAACTCGATGTGATCGACCATCTGAAATCAAAGCCGAAACTAATCGTGCTCGATACAATGAATTTCTGGATCACCGGCGCGCATGAAGCATTGATGAAAACACTCGCTAAATCCAATGCACTTGTTCTCAACGATAGCGAAGCCCGCTTATTAGTTGAGCATCCAAGCCTCATTGTTTGCGGGCGGAAACTACAGGAAATGCTCGCTCCGGATAGCACGCGAATCGTTATCATTAAAAAAGGTGAGCACGGTGCGTTATTATTTTACAACGAGCATTTCTTTTCGGCCCCAAGCTTTCCATTAGAAGATATTTTCGATCCGACCGGTGCGGGCGATACCTTCATGGGCGGCTTTGTAGGCTATCTGGCAAAGCGTAATAGTGTTAGTTACGAAGATGCAAAACGAGCCGTTATTTATGGCACCGTACTTGCGAGCTACTGCTGCTCGAAGTTCTCAACAGAAGCGATCGAAGCTCTGAAGATGGAAGATATCTTCACCCGCTTCATGGATATCAGAGAGATCACTGCATTCGAAGAAGAATAATTAGCAATAAAAAAAGCCGG
>DASTAO010000208.1:0-3193 GCA_035712525.1 Kapaibacterium sp. (SeqCode) | reverse complement strand
CCCCTGGCGTAAGCACGGTAATATCCCATTATAAAATATGGACGCACAATCACTCCGCTCGCTACAGGCTCCGTTAAAAGAGCAGTACAAGCTCCATCCTGAAGCGGCTCTTGTTACATTGCATGCTGAGGCTACTCTTGGTGAAAATGTCACCGCGAAATTAGAGACTCATTCCGGAGTTGTTGTTGCGGGCTTGCATCCGGCGACGGGTGGTTCGGGGAAAGAGGCCTGCTCCGGTGATATGCTTCTCGATGCGCTCGCTGCCTGTGCGGCTGTTACAATGAATGCTGTTGCAACGGCGATCGAAATTCCATTTCGAAGCGCTTCGGTTAAGGCAAGCGGTGAACTCGATTTTCGCGGAACACTCGGTGTTGGAAAAGAAGCGCCAGTTGGTTTTAAGAGCATTCATATTGAATTTGTCATTGATACTGACGCTCCTGATGAAAAGGTCGAATCGTTAATTCGGCTGACAGAGCGCTATTGTGTTGTCTTTCAAACATTAAGAGTGACGCCGGTTCTTACTGCTTCTCGTAAGTAGATTATTTAAGTAGATCAATCAGTTGCGAACGTTAGCAAGCTCATTGCTGTTTTTTCGCGCTCGTTAGTTCATCGACCACGATCGGTTATTGAAAATTGACAAATATTCGGGGCGTGGCGCAGTTGGTAGCGCACCTGGTTTGGGACCAGGGGGTCGCATGTTCGAATCATGTCGCCCCGACAATTACACTTCAAAAATCCTTCCTATTTTACCTCAGGATTCACCAAATAAAGTGGTGGTATTTAGTGGCCTGAAATGTTGAAAAATGGCGTTATTAGCACTTCTCCTAATTCATTATATTTCAATAAGTTGTAAAATTATTTTATTCCCCTTATTTTTCTTTAAAAACTTTGGGGAAAACTCTTGTTTTTTTGAAAAAAAATTCATATATTTGTACTACGAATTACGTCATGGGGTATAATGGCGATTAGAAAAAGTAAAACTTCATTTCTTTGCTTTTGAACTTGTCGCCTGAAGATTTTAACTAAGTTTTAATAACCCAGACAAATTTTTTTCTCACCCTCACTAGGTGCCGTATCAGTTTTTACTACTGAACGGCTGTTAATAAGGCAAACTAATGAAAGCCCTGCTCCTCCGGGACAGGGTTTTCATTTTTAAAGAAGTTAATATGCTATTGGGGCACGGTGATCTTGAGAATTCGCTGAATTTTAATTTTTCTTCAATCCTCAAAACCCGAACCGCAAACACCAATTGGGTGTTTCCATTCGTCTTGTAAAAAAGCAATACCTTCTTAACACGTGAAAAAGAACCGTACGTTAATAGTTATCATCGTCCTGTGCATTGCCGGATCGTTATGGGGATTGTATCCCACCTGGCAAACACAGAACTACCGCGCTGAATTGGATTCGTTTGGTCCAGGCGATTCCGCAAAGAAAGCCCTTTATCTTGCCAATAACGAACAAGCAATCAAAGATGCTAATAAAGGCGCGATTAAGCTTGGTCTCGATCTGCGTGGCGGTATCTATATCACAATGGAAGTCGATGTTCTGAAATTTATTGAAGAACAAGCTACCAATAAAGACGATATTCTCGGTAATGTCTTGACGGCAACGAGTACGGAAGAGAAGACAAGCGAAGAGCCTGTCGTCGACCTTTTCGTAAAACACTTTAAGGAAATCGCTGCCCCGAAGGGTAAAGCGCTTGCTAATTATTTCTTGCTTGCTGATGTCCGCACCGGCGAGGATAAAGAGATCATTGCATCGTTGCAGAAGGGTTCGGACGAAGCTGTTGACCGGGCGATCGAGATTATCCGTAATCGTATCGACCAGTTTGGTTTGACAGAGCCGACGATCCAGAAGTTCGGCTCTCGCCGCATTATTATTGAGGTACCGGGCGCTGCCGATCCGTCGCAGGTTCGTCAGCTTCTCGAAGGAACAGCTCAGCTCGAGTTTCGCCTGATGAAGGATCCGAAGATCGTCCGCCGTGTCCTTGATCGTATCGACAAATACATGGCCGGCGCAAAGATCAGCACTTCCGATTCTACGGCTAAAGATACTTCTGCAATAGCTAAAGCAGATAGTTCGATGAAAGTTGATACCGCTAAGAAAGTAGCTGCTGTTGCACCGAAGTCAAAAAAGAATAGTGCAACTGCTGTTAAGGCCGATTCAACTAAAAAGGACTCGACAAAGGCCATTGCTCAGAAACTTTCTCCAGAAGATTCACAGCGTGTTGCCGATAGCCTTTCCATGGTTGGTTTGACCGACAAGGAAAAAGGGGAGAAGTTTGTGAAAGAACATCCTTTTACTGCAATCCTTGCACCCGGCGGAGAACAGAAGAATGGCATCTATACGACTGAAACCTTCCGTCGTAAAGTATTGGACGTCCTTGCCCGACCCGATATCAAGCCGTTATATGAGGCTGAAATGTCTTTCAATTTCAGCCGTCCGATCGGAAAGAACGAAAAGGGCGAAAACATTTATGAAGTATATTTCTTAAACTCACAGCCTGAGTTAACGGGTAAATATATTCAAGATGCCGGTGCCGAACTTCGTGATGGCCAGCCGAAAGTCAACATGAGAATGGATGACGACGGAGCAAGAATTTGGTCACGTGTTACCGGCGACAATATCAACCACAGAATTGCGATCGTTCTCGATAATGTCGTCTATTCAGCGCCGAACGTTATCTCTAAGATCGATGGTGGTAATTCGGAAATTACAGGTTCGCGTGATATGGCTGAAGCCAACCTATTGAAGATCGTTCTAAAAGCCGGTGCACTTCCTGCTCCGGTAAAGATTATTCAGGAACAGGTCGTCGGACCCTCGCTCGGTTCGGACTCCATTTCAAAAGGCACTCAGTCGGTTATTCTCGGATTCCTGGCTGTCATTATCTTCATGGCCTTCTATTATGTAACGGGTGGCTTGGTTGCTGACTTTGCGGTTATCATCAACTTGCTCTTTACCTTAGCGGTGCTTGCAGCCTTTGGGGCTACATTGACATTACCTGGTATGGCCGGTATCGTCCTTACCGTTGGTATTGCGGTCGATGCGAACGTACTTATATATGAACGTATCAGGGAAGAGCTTGCAGCGGGTAAATCGTTGAAACTGGCGATTGAAGACGGGTATAAACGAGCTTTCGCCCCGATCTTTGACGGCCACTTAACAGCATTCTTCTCCGGTGTCATTTTGTATT
>DASTAO010000207.1:0-11438 GCA_035712525.1 Kapaibacterium sp. (SeqCode) | reverse complement strand
ATTCGCGAAGGCCGAAAAATTTGTCTTCGATATCCCCATTCGGATGAATTACATCGAAGGGCTTCAGCTTTGAATATAATTCGTCAACATTGTCTACGTAGATATAGCAACTGGTTTTCTCGGCAATATTTTTATCATCACATTTCCAGAGATGAATCGAAAAATCACCAGAGTCAAGTACTGCATATCCATCATAGACGACGCTAGTAGTATGAAATACTTTAGTATAAAATTCGATCGAACGATCGAGATCGAGCGATGGAAATACCGGAGATGATGATTTGAAGTGGTCAGCGATCATGGTCGTTCTTTCTAGTAAAATTTCTTTCCTGCTTCGGCATATAAACGCAACATTGGAGCGATCTTATACCGGTCCTGCCCATATTCGACTTGTAATGCTTCGAGAATGGCAACGATCACATACGCACCGATCTCATCGCACCAGGCAAGCGGGCCTTTCGGATAATTTGTACCAAGCTTCATTGCCTGATCGATATCGGATGCGGAGGCAACGCCTTCAGCAACAGCGAAGGCGGCTTCGTTAATGATCATTGAGATCGTTCGAGGAAAAATACCGGCAACGCAATCGCTGATATTTTCTACTTCTTTGCCGAAGAGTGCTTTTACTAACTCTGTATCGGTTGGTTCAAGTGATTGCTGCAATGGGAGCGAGAACTCGATCGCTGTTTGCGAAGCGAGCTGGGTTGGGATCATTGGTACACCGATGATCCGTTTGAAACCCATTACATTTCTCGCAATGGCCGTTGCTGGAGCCGTCAGGGTATTAGTAATAAGCACAGCATCCTTCGAAACAAACGATTGCAGGTTATGATATTTTTCCGCAAGATCAAAGAACTGCGAATCGATAACAACCTCAGCGTCGGAAGAGACAAGCTCGATGTTCGGTACCGAAGTAAAGAATTGTGTTAGCGGAACGCCGTGCGACGGTTCGGAAAGAAGTGTTACTTTCATTACGAAGGAATTCTCAAAATTGATTTTATTTTTGTTACTGCCGCTTCGATCTCTTCCATTGAGTTAGCGGTGACATTAACGTGACCCATTTTTCTGCCAACTCTCGGTTCATGTTTGCCGTAGAGATGCAGTTTTATTTTTGGGTCTTGCAATAGCTCTGCAAAATTCGGCTCGCCTTGCTGCCAGATATCGCCGAGCAGATTCACCATCGCTGAATAGGGCGCGATCATTTCTGCCGAGCCAAGCGATAAGCCGCAGACAGCACGTAATTGTTGCTCGAATTGGTTCGTGGTGCAGCCATCGATCGTCCAGTGGCCTGAGTTATGCGGGCGAGGTGCAAGCTCGTTAATGATCAACTTGCCATCGGTGGTTACGAACATCTCCACACACAGCACCCCGACACAATCAATTCGCTGCATTACTGAATGAGCGAGATCGATCGCTTCATTCGCAAGCTCTTTCGATATCGGAGCGGGAGCGATCGTTACATCGAGTATGTGATTGCAATGGGTATTCCACACCGGAACGAATGGTACGAACGAACCATCGAGGCCGCGAGCAGCAACAACAGAAATTTCTTTTTGGAAACTTACGAACTTCTCAAGAATCGCTTCGGCACCATTCATGCTACGATAGGCCGCAAGTGCTTCATCGAGCGAATTGATCTTTGCCTGGCCTTTGCCATCGTAGCCGAAACCTGCCGTCTTTAAGATGGCTGGGGTTCCGAGTGCTTCGATGGCGGCATGAAGATCGGCTTCCGAGCTGATAGCTCTAAATGGTGTTACCGGAAAGTGATTCTGGTCAAGAAAATTCTTTTCGCGAAGACGGTGCTGAGTTGTCGCTAATACTTCCGGCTTTGGGCGGATCGGTTTTATTTCTTCGATCGCCTTGGCGACGTGAAACGAAATGTTCTCGAATTCGAGGGTTACGACATCGACCTCTTTTGCAAAATCGCTGGCAGCGAAGGTATCTTCATAGCTGGCGATATGTTCGATATCAGCGATCTGTCCTGTAGGCGAAAATTTTTCGGGCGAGAACGTGTGAACAGCATACCCCATCCGTCGTGCTTCGAGCGCAAGCATTCTTCCGAGCTGGCCGGAGCCGAGAATACCGATCGTATGGCCTGGGGTTACTGGTTTCACAACGATACTTTCTGTTCTAAGACGACTGCCGTTTGTTTTTCGCGATAGGTGCGAAGCCTTTCGCGAAGAGCAGGGCGTGAGTTCGATAAGATCGCAATGGCAAGCAGTGCTGCATTCTTCGCACCGGCTTTACCGATGGCAAGCGAACCGACCGGAATGCCTGCCGGCATTTGTACGATTGATAATAGCGAATCCATCCCTTTAAGAGCGTGGGATTCGATCGGTACGCCAAGCACCGGGACAAGTGTTTGTGCAGCTGTCATTCCGGGCAAATGGGCTGAACCACCGGCTCCAGCGATGATGATCTCGAGGCGGCGTTGCTCGGCAGTCTCGGCATATTCTTTCATCCAATCGGGTGTACGATGCGCGGAGACGACTTTACATTCATGATCTACGCCAAACTCAGCAAGAATGAGCGATGCTTCGCGCATAGTATCCCAATCGCTCGTGCTTCCCATGATGATACCGACGATCGGATTTTTGCTTTGGATCATATCTGGTGTGGTATCGGTCATCCTTATTCTCCTTGTCCGAGTGAAAAACCAAACTCACCATCGAAGGTACAGAGATGTTCGGTCTTGATAAAATCTAATCCCTCACTATTGATATTACTCAATAGTTTAATGATCTCGTCGTGCGTTGTTGCCACATCATTCTTCGTACGGAAGCGACAACGATAATGATCGGAGACGAACGTCTCTGGCAATCCTTCCGGCCATACTTTTACGCCGCGATTACTGATAAATGCGATCTTAAGATCATCAGTAGATGCAGTCTGCATTTTTGTGGCGAGATCATCCGGAGTCAGCCTTGAATCGATAAAGACATCGATGCCGATCGTTTCTTTCTTTACTGCTTTGGGTTTATAGACCCACGGTGCCATTGCTTTGGCAGCAGAAAATTTCACTGGCTTGAAGTTGTCCGGCTCTTTACCCAAACGAGCGATCACTGCTTGTGCAAATTCTTTTGTGCCGACGAGATCGTGGCTGTGATTATACGAATAAATATCTTTGGTATGCACACCATCTTCGATCGTACGAAGCCACGCGTTGGCGATATTCGACGCAGCTTCAGGTTGGCCGACGTGGACGAGCATCTGGATCGCACCTTGGATAAGACCCGATGGGTTTGCAATGTTTTGTCCGGCAATAGTCGGTGCCGAACCATGGATGGCTTCGAACATCGCAAAGTCTTCGCCGATGTTTGCAGAGCCGGCTATACCAACAGAGCCGGCTACCTGTGCCGCAATATCACTAATAACATCACCATAGAGATTCAGCGTGACGATCACATCGAACATCTCAGGCTTTTCGGCAACGAAGGCGCAGCCGATATCGAGGATGAAGTGATCGTGTGCGATCTCAGGATATTCTTCAGCTACTTTGTTAAAGACTTTATGAAATAACCCATCGGTTAATTTCATAATGTTGTCTTTGGTGATGCAGGTTACTTTTTTGCGATTATGCTGACGGGCATACTCAAAGGCATAACGAATGATCTTCTCCGAGCCGGGGCGCGAAATAAGCTTTAAGGCTTGAACGACCTCTGCAGTCTGCTGGTGTTCGATACCGGCATAGAGATCTTCTTCATTCTCGCGAATGATGACGATATCCATCTTCGGATGTTTGCTATCGATATAAGGTCCATAAGCAGTGCAAGGACGGACATTCGCATAAAGACCGAGCGTCTTACGGATCGTAACATTCAAACTCTTGACGCCGCCGCCTTGCGGAGTAGTGATCGGAGCTTTGAGAAAAACTTTATTTTTGCGAAGTGATTTCCAGGAGGCATCTTCGATGCCGGTCGAAACTCCGCGTTTATAAACCTTTTCGCCGATCTCGATCTCCTCGAATTCTAATCCCGCACCAGACGCTGAAAGAACAGCAAGCGTGGCGTCCATTATTTCAGGTCCGATTCCGTCTCCGTAAGCGATCGTAATTATCTTCTTTTCAGGCATTAAATAAGCAGGTCGAGAATATAGAGGGGTAAGAACAAAGGGAGGGAAGTGAAAAATCCGAAGGGGTGGATTCTGAGGTAAATTCGGCTTATATGGTGTCATTCCGACCAGCGGGAGGAATCTGGGAGTGCAAAAATCTATCAATATGTGAATAGCCGATAGACGGGCCTAATCACAGATTCCTCACATCGCTTCGCTCAGTTCGGAATGACAGTACTTCGAAATTCAGGTGCTGTTTAAAAATCCTCAGCAATCGAGAAAATATACTGCGGGCTCTTCCAGGTATCGAGTGTCGTTGCCCAAGCTATATCCATTTTTAGATAGAAGCCAAGTAGGTAGGTTCTGAAACCGATTCCGGTCGAGAGAAGAAGATCTCTAGTTTTGTAGGTACCATCATCCTTCTTTTGGAAGAGATAGACTTTATCATTAAAAGCCGTACCGGCATCCATGAATACTTCCGAGAGTAAGGCAAGCGGAGCGCCGCTGACATAGATCGGGAATGGGAAACGCAACGCTGCATTGACAATGCCGTACTTTGTACCGATGCGTTCATCGTAGGCAAAACCGCGAAGCGGCGTACCACTAGTATAGAAGGCAAAATCCTGCGGTTCGGTAAGCGGGTAGGCAGTCGGGCTGAAATAGCGATTGATCCAGCCATCGACACCACCAACGAAAAACTTTTGCGGTGTTGGGCCGAAGCTTGCTGCGCCTGCAAAACGGGTTGCAAGCGTCAGATCGCCGGTGATCTTGATGTAATGGCGAATATCGAACTGCGGTGTTACGAAACCGAGCATGTTATCTGAAAGCTTCGGAGCAGCCGAAACACCGATGTTATATCTTGTGCCGGCCTTCGGATAGAAATAACTCCAGAGTACATCATCGTAAATATATGAAGCACCCGGGACGACAGCAAATTTTCGTTTCGTTGGTAAATTCAATGGGAGCCCATAGGCATTGTCGATCACATCGCGTTCCAAAACGATCGCCGAGAGATTCATATCCAAGCGAGTATAATGATCGAACGGATACGAGGCAAGGCCAGTCAAGCCATAATTGGTAAAGCGGCTGACGAAGTAATTGTAGTCTTCATATCCGGCATCCGGAGTTGTATAGATAAATCTCGCACTGTGAAAAGCTTGCAAGCCATAATTGGTGCGGTTCTCCATGTCGAAGTATGCGAGCACGAAATCGGAGTTCTTTATATCAAGCAGGAGATTCGAGGCAAAGTAGAGCTGATGATTTCCTAACTCATCGCTAAAGAGCATTTGCATCGAACCTTGCAACCCAAAGGAGCCCGTATAACCGGCGCTACCAAGAATAATATCGGGAGAGAAGACGATCTTATAATCGCGAGCGATGTATTTACCGTTCGAATCTTTATAGTTCGTGATCGTCTCAAGTGGTGCGCGACGAAGTGGCGTTACCGGTTTGTATTGATCCGGATTAGCTGAATAGACATAATTGTGAAGATCGACATCGACTTCGCCATAACCGACCGCAGAATCAGCCGCCGATTGCGGAGGATGTTTAGAGATTTCGGAAATGCGAACGGCAGCCGAATCACTTTGCTGCGCTTCAGCAAGCTTTACTGCTTTGAAGGTCGTTGATGGAAGCGAATCGAGGTGGCGATCGATCGGGTTGCGAAGCAGATATAAATTATATCCTCCTTCACGCGATGCACAGAAAGCAAGCTTCGAGCCATCGGTCGAGACGCTGATCTGTTCGATCTTCGAAAGGGAATTTGTTAATGGCCTTGCCGATGAACTATCGCCTGAGGCGACAAAAATATTATTGATGCCATTGGCATTGGAAATAAAATAGAGCGCCTTTTGTCCGGCAGCGTAAGTCGGTTTGAACTCGTCACGATCTTCGGTAGCAGTGATACGAGTAATAGAATTGGTAGTGATATCAAGTCGGTAGAGATCTTTTTGACGATGCTTTACGGCGGCCTGAGCTATGCCATCGATCGGGTTAGAACCGGGAGTAAGATTATTTTCGCGATCACTGGTGAAGTAGAGTGTCTTCGAATCGCCGCCCCATGCCGGATCCTGATCGGCATCGACGTCGTGAGTCAGGTTCTTTGCTTTGTTGGTTTCGAAATCGTAGGTATAGACATCGCTTGCTCCGCTTTTATAGGCGATGAAGGCGATCGTCTTTCCATCCGGTGACCAGGCAAGCTGGCCGATGGCATCGACGTTGAAATCCGGAAGCTGTTTGATATCATCGCTTTCGACATCGATGATCGAAATAAGATCATAGCGACCGGCTTTAGAAGCGAGTGCTAACTTCTTGCCGTCAGGTGACCAGCATAATCCTGGTGAAAGCAAATGCAATTCTTCATAGCTTGCGCTCGCGCCACCACCGGAAAGGACTTTCTTAATGTCGCGGGGATTCGAAAGATCCTGAATATAGACGTCGTAAAAATCGCTTCGATCGGAAATGAAGGCAAGATACTTTCCATCGGGAGAAACTTCAGGAGCAGCATTAAAGAAATCGCCAAGCTTTTTATGGTTGGCAAGTTCTTCGGCAAAACTGGTTGGGTTATCGTAACGGGCGATATCAGGATAGTAGCGCTTCTTTAAGGCTTCGATAAACTTGTCGCTGAAATCGCTGACACCGAGCCCGAACGTCGAGCGGAATGCCATTTCCGGAGAGCGAAGAGTGCGGAGACGATTTAATAACTCGCCGACTTTTTCCGGCCCGTATTTATCGGCAATGTACCAATACATCGTCTGGCCGACACGATACTGTACATAGCCACCTAAGCGCGATAATGAAGGAATAGCATCGGAAAGCGTTGCATCGCGCATGAACATATCCGTCTCACCATCGAGGCCATGAAGCGACTCGTATTCGGCAAGGCCTTCGTTCATCCAACTTGGGATCATGAAGCCAGAGCCCATTAGTAACGACTGAGCATTTCCGCCGGTAAACATATCATTGATCACGGCATGGACAAGCTCGTGATGAATTACGTGGCGGAATAATTCGTAATTGCCTTCGAAGGGAAGGATCACCCGGTTCTTGAATAGCTCGGTTACGCCGCCGACACCTTCGGGGAGATACTCGCCAACGGCATTGGTCTGCTGAAAATCGTTATGCGAATTATAGATAAGGATCGAAACGCGGTTGCCGAGATCGTAACGAAGGTCATGCTCGATGCTAACGAGGGCAATTTCGGCACGCTCGGCAGTGAAGGCCGCCAACTCCTCTCCGCCATCGTAGAAATAGATGTCGAAATGAGGGGATTGGATATAGCGCCAGTGAAACGGCGAGTACTGAACTTTATTTTTGCCAAAATTCGTACTTTGCGCAAAAACGGACGACCCGGCGCATAACGTCAGTAAGACAACTACTGCAAATCCTCGTAATCTCATAAGTTGGAGTTCGGATGCTACTAGCAAGCATCCCTATATTAGACACAAATTTTTACGGAAGGTTTCAGGGGAGGGGATTAGTATTCGTGGACGGAGGATGAATAAAAGTTCATAGATGATTTTGATAATAAAAAAATAATGAGAAAAGCTTGGTTTTCAAAGAATATTGTTGTAGATTTGTATTCCGAAACGCGCCCTACGTCAGCCAGATTGTCTCAAATGACTCCTTTGGGGCATAGACCGCATAGAGCACAATTTACCTTCATCAAAAAAAGGAATTCACAATGAAAAAGTTAATCTGCACCTTATTTAGCTTTGTATTATTAGCTTTTTGTTATTCAATAACTTCAGCTCAGCCATTCAGTTGGCCGGAGATAAGAATGAATGGAGATACAGTTTGGCATATATTCCCACCCTCTGATACCACTTACTTGCACGACAGATTAGTTTTAAAATTCAAACAGGGAGCACTAGACTATACGCAATTGTGCTATGACTGTGACACAATTGTTGAGTCAAGACCAAATGGCAAAGGAGCAAAAGCAATGTCCTACGACCAGGACTATTTCTCTGTGTGCAAACAGACATTAATGTCGCAAGAATTTAATCCAAATATTATTTTAGATCCTACGGTAAAGACTATTCTAACATCCAACGGAGTTACCCATTTAATGAGAATGACAGCCGCAAACCCTTGCGTGGATACTTTAAGTATATCCAGGTTCGGAGATACTGTCCCTATGAACCACTATAATTGGATGGTAGCTTACTTCAATAATGATACAAGTATTATCCAGACTATTACGATGTTATTTATATTTAATAATGGACAAGTCGAGATTGCGGAACCTGACTTCATATTTGATGCTACCACGAGCACTCCAGCTGACCCAATGTTTTCGGGTGGCCCTCAAAAGAGTTTAGGTTTGATAGGAATGACCAGTGCTTGGGATTTTGAAGTTGGTGATGATGTAAAGACAGTTGCAGTTGTTGATAATGGTGTTGATTATTGGCGGTGTGATTTAGGTAATGGAATTGGAAATGGGAAAAAAGTTATTGGCGGGTGGAATTATACTACCAAAGATATGACGCATGTTTATCAAGATGCCTTTCACGGTACACAAGTAGCGGCATACGTTTCGTCCACATGAACGAGGAAGGGCAAATGTTAACTCTAGTTTTCAGGAACCATGGTGCGAAGTTATTAGTGCAGGTATAACAGGGGATGGTAATGGGGTAGTGAAAGGAATTCGTCATGAATATTCTGACAATGTAACAGTTCAGAGTTATCAATATGACGTATGGGATAAAACAGGCACAACCAATATAGGTCTGAACCCTCCTACTCTAGGCTCTGACGAAAAAATAGGCCTTGGTTTTACGGTGTTTGGAGCCACTGCTACGAGTAGCGTGAAAGACAAAACTAATAAAAATAAATTCACTATAACTCCACCAATATCTACAAATAAATTTACCATTTCAATTGCGTCGTTATTTAGACCATCTAAACTTGCAATTTTCGATGTAATAGGTAGGCAAGTAATGGAACTCAACCTCCAACCCGACGTTACCCATTTTGAGATAGAAACAACGTCATTGTTGTCAGGTACCTATCTATGTCGCTTAGTTTCAAGAGATGGAACAATCGAAGAAGCCAAATTTATAGTACAACATTAGATAAATGAAAATTCGTTGGACAATAAATTTTATTTTAGTTGGAATCTGTTTGGTTGGGCTAATATCACCTGTATTAGCCCAATTCCGTTCGGATAATTGTGATTGTCCTATTCCCATTGGTGATACGGATATTGGTATAGGTCGAACTATACCTAAATACTATAGTATGTATCAAAGACTTTCCCCAGATGCTAAATGGGTCGTTTATAAACTGAATCAAGGTGGGAAGAACTATATTCTAAATCTGGAAACACTTAAAGAGACCAAATTGGAAGTTCATGGCGATCTCCCCGGTGAAGAAGATACGTATTGGGGCATACCTTATTGGTCTAACTTTGACAACGATCTGCTTACTCTCAGAATCACTTCATATATCGATTCTCTAAATAAGGATGGCTCACAAATCGCCGTATCTAATATTTTTACATATCGAGTATCCACATCTGAGACCCAACGAATTACTCCAAATATACTTGGAAAATATGGTGAAAAAGGATCGGTTTCAGGAGCTTTTAAAATATCTAAAGATACTTTCTATATTGAGTATATCCTAAAAGGAGTATTAAAAAACGGGAAAGATAGTATCTTTCATGGATTTTATGTTCCCATTACTCAGTCACTAATCCCTAACGAAATATATCCAAATCTCTACTTTAGTGTTCTAGGCGCAACGCAGGATAGTAGCCATAAATTGGTAGAAATGTTAGATCCGATGCCCCCGCATAGTAAGTTTTCTATTTTTTTAGATCAAAAGGAGCTTTTATTTCCGCGCTCTATTCAATCATCACTCTACGCATCTTTTACTCCAAATAGCAAACTTTTTGCTCTATCGGCTAATCCAATTGGTCTTGGGTCGCCCGATACTGTCTTTCCTCAAGTTTGGATATATGACGCCAATGATCCTGATCCAGCAAAAATAAAAGTTATTAATTTTCAATGTTTGTTTTGTAAGTATAGCTTTGAAGGTATTTATGCTGAGTTTATTACAGATTCTACCTTAGCTGTTTCGATGCATAAAGACGGCGATATTTCTTCACCACTTTGGGAGATAACGATAGATGGAAGAATTGTCAGACAACTTACTTTTTTACCTACCTCTTCTGTTGAAGGATCAGAGGAAGAAAATGTTTTTTTATCTTCACTTGAGTCTTTCCCCAACCCATTCAAAAAAGAAACGCATCTTCGTTTTCATCTAAATCGAATGGCTTACACTACCATCGGTATTTATGATGTGCTTGGGCATCAGGTATTGGGTGATGGAAAAGGTAAATCGCTTGAGGCTGGGGATCATGAGGTGGTGGTTGATGGAAGCCTGCTACCGGATGGTTCGATTTATGCGAGGATCGAAACTGGGTTTGGGGAAGTGAAAACCGTTAAGCTCGTCAAGGAGTAACCACCCCCTAACCCCCTCCTTCAAAAGGAGGGGGAATTTGAACTTTGATTTTAGGGATCAACAGGATTATTTTTTTCTTCGGAAGCAGCAAGCGTTCGTGAAAGAAATAATCCTGTTGTTGTAAAGAGGGTCCCTATTGCATAGAAATAAAATCCGATCAATAATTCGCTGCGATAGTATCCAATATGTCTGAGGTGCTCAATTATATCAGCGCCCATACCAAAGAGAAGCAGTATCGATAATAGATAGAATAACCATCGAGTGAATGGCCAGATAGACGGGTACAAACTCGAAGGCTTAAACGCAAACTTAATTTGGGCAACGAGTAATGCGAGGAGCGTTAAACCAACCGGAGGAAGAAAACATAGAAAGAGTAGGTCTTCAATACCATACCATGTTCCAGAAAAAAGACCTGAAGCGAAACCATCACTTGAAGTACTTGCGGTATAGGTTGAAGGTAGAAATAGTGCAAGAACAGAGAGTATCGATCCGAGACGGAAGCAATATGGTACTAACTGGGCTTTCTCAATATTCATTTTTTATCCGAGAGTGGTCTCAATAATTACTTCAAAGGAGAGAGGAAGTTTCGAAACCAGCTGAAGAAGAAATCAAGCGTGTGGAAAACTTGTGGAAAGTTAGGGGCAAAAGTATATAAAATTTCTTAGGAAATTTGCCCTTTATTTCGTATATTCGTAGGTGATATTGCGAGCACCTTTAATCGCAAATAGGGGGTAAATGTAGCAATCCAAGGGAGGAGATTACTGTGGAGTGCACACTTATAACAATGAAAAATAACGGGTTTACATACCCATCCTACATGGGTTTACTGCCCAAGTATCATCGCTCCGATAATGAGGGCACAGCCTGACAGCTCCATCGGGTTCATCGTTTCGCCAACAATGAGGAAGCCGATGAGGGCA
>DASTAO010000206.1:0-6550 GCA_035712525.1 Kapaibacterium sp. (SeqCode) | reverse complement strand
GACGGCCCGGCTTTTTACGCTCGACCATACGCGGATCACGAGTTACAAGGCCTTCTTTACGAAGCGGAGCCTTGAATTCCTCATTCAACTCTACAAGCGATTTTGCAATGGCTAAGCGTACTGCACCGGCCTGGCCGCTCGTACCGCCACCCATTACATTGGCGCTAACACTGTAGCTACCATACTGACCGGTAGCTCTGAGCGGACGGACCACATCTTCACGATGGATCTCGTTCGGGAAATAGCGTTCGAACGCTTTACCGTTAACCTTGATCTCCATCGCCTTACCATCGTTGATCGGGGTAAGATGAATACGGGCGACTGCTTCTTTGCGGCGTCCGATCGTAATAGTTGCGTGCTGTTTTGCCATTGTCTAAACTTGTATTATGCGATTATATTACGAGAACGAAAGAGTTTTCGGTTGCTGAGCGGCATGCGGATGCTCGGCACCGGCATAGACCTTTAACTTCATACCGACCTTACGGCCAAGCGTATTCTTCGGAAGCATACCTTTTACAGCGCTTTCGACGATACGATCCGGATGCTTCTCACGAACATCTTTGAACTTTGCGAAGCGGGCACCACCAGGATACTGAGTATTATGGAAATACTCTTTCTGGTCTTCACGCTTTCCGGTCATTTTGATCTTGCCCGCATTGATGACAACGACGAAATCGCCGGTATCGACATGCGGAGTAAATTCCGTTTTGTGCTTACCGCGAAGGACGCGGGCTACTTCGGTAGCCAGACGGCCGACCGTCTGCCCATCGGCATCAACAATATACCAATCGCGCTTTACTTCGCCTTCGGTGGCGGTGTAAGTATCGAGCGCATATGAATTTTTCTTCTTCGACACGGTCGTATTCCTCGTAAAATAATACATTACCCACTGATGAGCCAGTCGGTATTTTGAGCGGGGTTATAAGCAGTTTTCAGCCGAGATAGTTCCAAAAAAGCCTATCATAGTAAAGTCTTTTGAATTACTATTCCGGCCAGCGGGAGGAATCGGTGACCACCATACTCCTTTAACCACTATGAGCTTTTTTGATTGAACCACCCCGTCATTCTGAACGGAGCAAAGTGCAGTGAAGAATCCCCCAAATTCTTCGCGAATGAAGGAGCAGCAAAAGCCTTTAGAGATTCTTCGCTATGCTCAGAATGACGCCAGATGCCCCCCCAATTCATACAAAAATATATAGCTCATACACCCAAAGTACCCCTCGTAACCCCATTATAAATCATCCGAACTGCTGTACACCCCACACAAAATCCACCCTTAACAAAAGAGTCCGCCAAAGCGGACTCAGTAGGTCGGACACTCCTGCCCGACCCCGTATTCAATATTACAAATATACGAAATTTTGCCGATAAATCCAAATTAAAATATCAAATATATTTGACTTGTGGATAATTTGTTAATAGATGTTTTTTATCACTTCCCGGTTACCAATATCGTCATTGGTTTGACCGGAGTCCGAAGACCTTCGATCTGTAAGTAATAGATGGCTGTCGAAAGCTCAGGAAGATCGATCAGCATTCGTGCATTTTCAAGCATTGAACTTCCCGTCCGAAATACTTCCCTGCCAAGCACATCATGAAGAACAACTTGTAAATGTCTATTTTCTGGCGTTGGTAATTCGATCGTAATCTGTCGGCCAGCCGGATTCGGAAAGACTCCGATGCGATCATCATTGGCAATTACCGGTACTGCTGTATTGTGAACCGGTATCTTTTTCGAGCCATATAAAATGCCAACGGCGCCGACACTGCGATAATCTTTCTGGGCGTCTTTATCGCTGGTCCATCCTGGCATACCAATCATCACATCTTCAAGTCCGTCCCCGTTTGCATCAAGTGTGTCCATGCAATACGGTTCACCATCATTACTCCAGCCGACAAGAATATCCGCCTTATCGTCGAGAGCCGTCCCGAGAGTATAGAATAACATTACACCATCAGTACCTGCTGGCGGGGCAGCTGCTAAAATGCCAAGCACATGGTTCCCGGTACCAGTCATATCACCACAATCAAAATAACCATCAGGCCAGGAAAATGGGCCAAACGTAAAACCATCATACTGGGCCGGATCATAGAGTTGGAAATCGGCATTGTCGGCTCTCAGCCGTTTCGTACCAAAGTCCGGGCCGCCGCGCCAAAAATGGAAGGATGTTTGTTTTTCATCGCTTCGATAGAACGGCACAATAAAATCAATGCTCTTATCGCCGGCTACTTTTGGGAATGCCTTGATCGCCATCGGTTCACCGCTATGCCCATGAAAGAGTGGATTTGTACCGTAAAGGCCTAAGGCCGATGGATTTTCCCATCGGGCATATAAGGTATCTTCGCGTAATGACTTGGCGAACTGGGTAATGGAGAAGGGTGACTTAAATTTGTAATAATAGAGATTCCCAGGTGTATCGGTTCTGATATAATCGTTTGTTCCTGTCCCACGATAATCGCCCGGAAACCCTCGCCATGGCATTTCATCGCCCCCGACGGTATTGAACCAATCGATAGGGGCAATGCTGTCAGCATAAATTACTTTTGATTGGGATTGCAAGGCTGTAGATCCTGCTAGAAATATGCCAGCATACAAAGTATCAATCCCAAAATGTGCGGGTACATAAGTACTGACGCAACCAATCACGATATCATCAAGGCTGTCGGAAGTAAACTTTCCTATATAAGGGACTAACCCAGCCATACCATCCATTTTTTGTGAATCATTAATTGCCCTTAACCCCAGATACGATTTTCTACTACTGTCATAATTGCCATTATCATCTGCCCAATAAATTACGGCGGAGGATTTGATATAGACCAGATCTAAATATTTCGTGGACCGGAAATGACCTGGGAAAATATACCGTTGGTCGTTGGGTAGTCCTACATGGAATAATGTTGGAGATACCGTATGTAGATTTATTGGCGGTGTTACATCGAAAACATGAGGATATAACTGATCGGTTGATCCATTCTGATAGGTAAATCCGTACGCCAGCATTCTCCGCTTGGTTTCATCCAGAGGGTCGGGTAAGTTTTTTACCATAAGCCCGAGGCCTTGGTCATTAGCAAATCCGTAGATGGTATCGAATTCAGCCTTTACACCGATATGCGGCCGATACACGTTCGGATCGAGTTGTGCAAATGCCGTTGAGACAAAACAAAAGAAAAAAAGTAGTAGGATAGTAGTTCGCATAGCGGAGGCCATTGACGTTGTGCCCCTCTCATATTGCAAACCAAATTCCATTCGACTAATTCCAAGGGAAATAAAAAAGGACATATAAGCCGTGGCTTATATGTCCCAATGAATAAGAACAGAATCAGTTAGTGGCTCGGTGCTTCCCAATCATCCATTGCCGTAACACCACCTGACGTGCAGGTGAAGGCGATATCGACGCTTCCGTCACCATCAAGATCTCCTGCTGCAACAAATACTCCTCCTGCGGCACTTCTATCGATCTCGACAGTAACCGTGATCGGCTTATGCATCCGCTTGCCGGTCGGCAAGCCGCTTGCCGGATCGCGTGGAGAGACTATACCAGTTTGAGTAGCCATTTTGCCACTAGCCTGTCCGCTGGCAGCATCGCGCGGAGTAATGCGTAATGTCGAGGTGCATCTCGTGCGGTTTGCTTTTTCCTTTGCTTTCATCAGAAGTGGCGTGCCGTTGGCAGTACAGAGGGTAAATTTATAATGCCCCGCTTTGAGCCCGTCGACAGTCGTTGCACAAGCGCCATTTGGGCAATTTAGCTTGACGATCTTCGATTCACCATTCACCCCCTCGATCTTCAAGAAGAAATCGACAGATGCAGCAAAACTTGCAGATACACCGGTGATCGCCATGATCGCCGCAATAGCGAGTGTTTTGAAATACGTTTTCATAGGTTTGTCCTTTTGGTTTAGTTAATAAAAAAGTCAATGATGTAGTAGAAACGAACGACTCATTGCGGTAGTGACGTACTCTAACGAGAATGAACAACAATTAATCCATCATACTCGTAGCGCCGGCGTCCCGCCGGCATGGGCTCGGGAAGAGCAATCTAAGTATTAAGAAACGCTGACGATCACAGTAAGAAATACCGATGTCATTGCGAGGAGCCACAGAGCACTCTTTCAAACCAACAAAGAGGTTAGCGGCGAACGAAGCAATCTAAAATCTCTTAGCTGGAATTAATGATCTTGCAAATGAAGGATATTAGATTGCTTCGTACCTCGCAATGACATCGAAGCAGTAGTCCATCACCCTGCGGTTACAACTTTGTTCGCTGCCTTGCAACCTCATATAAAAACATCCCCTGCGCAACCGTAACATTCAATGACTGCACGTCCTTTGTCATGGGAATATCGACAACATGCTGACAAGCCTCAAGCAATTCATTCCTGATCCCATATCCTTCTGAGCCGAACACGATCGCAACATCACTATTAAAATTCACGTCCCAAACAGGCTTCGAGTTCGGAGTTATTTCTGCCGCAATAGTAGTAATACCATTGCCATTTAAATATTCTATCGTTTCGAGAGGATTGGCCGAAGTGATAGTCGGCAATTTAAATACTGCGCCCATCGATACCCGCACTGCCCTTCTTATCCAGGGACTAACGCTGCTTGCATCGAGAATGATAGCTGTAGCATTCATCGCCAGAGCCGTTCGGTATAGTGCACCGACATTCTCAGCATCGGCAATAGTATCGAGAATGATAAAAAGATGAGGTTTCTGAGAAGTCGCTAGTAACTCTTCAAGGGTTGTTTCTTTAGGTATCGGTGCTGA
Organism: Kapaibacterium sp. (SeqCode); assembly: GCA_035712525.1. GTDB lineage: Bacteria > Bacteroidota > Ignavibacteria > Palsa-1295 > Palsa-1295 > JAFDZW01. The sequence continues at coordinate 1,781 of DASTAO010000206.1, read as the reverse complement.
AGCAATTATTCCCTGATGAAGCGGATAGCCGACGATCTGCTCCATCTCCTTTTTGGAGGCAATGATGATGTTTGCTTCAGTCTCTTGTTGATGCTGCTCGATTAGTGGCAGCTTCTCGTCGAAATGCTCCTGTGTTAAGTAGAGAGAAGAAATGTCGAGATTGCAGGCAAGCAAAGAAGCAACTACCTTCTCGCTTTCGGCAATAAAGTAGTTGCTCTCCTTGGGAAGCTTTAATGAAGTAAACGGATAAAGATCGCTGACCGTCGGGTTCGATATGATCCAGTACTTCAATTTACCCTACGACGTTGATCTTTAATTCGGCAAGTTGGCGAGGATCGATCGTCGAAGGACAATCCTCCATCAATCCCTGCATCGACGTTGTCTTCGGGAAAGCAACAACATCGCGGATATCACTGGTCCCGCAAGTAAGCATGCAGATGCGATCAATACCAAGCGCCATACCACCATGTGGCGGTGCTCCGTAACGGAAAGCATTTAGCATAAACCCAAATTTCTTTTCCTGCTCTTCTTTTGAAAGACCGAGCATATCGAAGACTTCCGATTGAAGCTTTCTATCGTGAATTCTTATCGAGCCAGATCCAAGTTCATAGCCATTGACGACAATGTCATAAGCTCTGGCACGTATTGCGGCAAGATCGTGAGTCTTGTTTTCCCAATCGTCAACTACCGGCGAAGTGAACGGATGATGCATAGCATTGAAGTTGCCGCTTTCTTCGTCAAGCTCGAACATCGGAAAATTCAATACCCAAAGCGGAGCAAACTCAAACTCCTTGCCTTTTGTCAGCTCTAGTCGCTTAGCAACTTCAATACGAAGCGCACCAAGGATCGTGCAGGCACGGCTCCACTTTTCATGACAAGCGATAAAAGCGATATCGCCTTCATTCATCTTGCAAGCATCGGCTATTTCACCCATAAGCTCAGGTGTCAGGAATTTCTTAGCGCTAGAATCAAGCCCTTCTGTTGTTTTCTTGATCCATACGAGCCCACCTGCCCCATACTTGCGAGCATGGTCCGTCATCTCATCGATCTGCTTGCGTGGCCAAGGTGCACGACCAGGTACGACGATAGCGCCGATCGTCCCCTGCTTCTTCTGAAGCACGTCGTTAAATACTTTGAAATCTGTTTTGCCGCGAAGCATTTCGGTTAGCATCGTGATCTCGACTTCATATCGAAGATCAGGCTTATCCGACCCGTATCGCTCCATCGCTTCCTTATAAGAATAGCGCTGGAATTCCGGGAGTGTTAGACCGACATCGCTCCACACTTTGCGCAGACAGCTTTCCATCACATCATAGACCATCTCCTCATCCGGAAAGCTCATCTCAACGTCAAGCTGGGTAAACTCAGGCTGGCGGTCAGCACGAAGATCTTCATCGCGGAAGCACTTGACGATCTGGAAATACTTATCGAGCCCAGCCACCATCAATATCTGTTTATAGATCTGCGGCGATTGTGGCAATGCATAGAATTCTCCATGATGCAAGCGGCTCGGCACGAGAAAATCTCTCGCACCTTCGGGAGTAGCTTTCATCAGCATCGGAGTTTCGACTTCGATAAAGCCACGGGAATCGAAATGATCGCGAATGGATTTCGTGACCCGATGGCGAGTCATCAAATTCTTCTGAAGGCTTGGGCGGCGAAGATCGAGATAGCGATATTTTAAGCGCAGGTCTTCGTTTGCTTTTACTTCTTCTTCAACTACGAACGGAGTGACCTCCGATTCATTCAGGACATAGATGGATTCGATCAGAATTTCGATC
>DASTAO010000205.1:0-3887 GCA_035712525.1 Kapaibacterium sp. (SeqCode) | reverse complement strand
CGATGAATTGCCAGGTGTCGATATCTCTTTCGAATCGAAGCGGAAGTATGTTGCACCGATCCGGGCTTCGCATCTGCTTGGGTATACAAAGGAAATTTCTGAGAAGCATCTCGAAGCCTTGGATTCTACTGCCGATAGTACCTATTATCATCCTGGCGATGTCGTCGGTACTTCAGGATTAGAGGCAGTGCATGAGCGGGAGCTGCGCGGTGTAAAGGGGTATGAATTTGCCGCAGTTGATGCTCGGGGACAGCGCCAGGCTCGATTTAAGCAAGGACAAGCTGACATCAATTCCGAAGATGGCCAGAGCATCCAGCTTGGGATGGATAGGGGATTGCAGGAATATGCCGAGCAATTACTCGATGGCTTGCATGGGGCCGTTGTTGCACTCGATCCGAACACCGGTGAAATTCTTTCGCTCGTCAGCAAACCGGATTTCGATCTCGATATTTTCAGTGGAAGAACTTCGAAAGCGGAGTATCAGGAAGTGATGCTTGATCCGAGCCATCCATTATATAATCGGGCAACGCAGACCCGCTATCCACCCGGATCGACGTGGAAGTTAATGATGGCAGCAGCGGCATTACAATCGAAAGCAATACCATTCAACTGGGTTGTTAGCTGCCCGGGATCGTTTACTCTTGGTGATCATACCTTTAATGATGACGCTACTCATGGATCGACAGACATTCATAAGTCGATCGTAGCATCCTGCGACGTTTTTTATTATCGGACGATCTTGCAGCTTGGTATCGATTCAATGTGGAAGTATGCAAGGGAGTTTGGCTTTGATCAGCCGACGGGCGCTGATATAGGGTATGAAGGAAGTGGGATGATTCCGAATACCAAGCGAATGAATAAGTGGTATCCGAAAGGCTGGACAAAAGGGTACATCGTTAGTCAGGGTATCGGACAAGGTGAGATCGGTGTGACACCGCTTCAGCAAGCTGCGTATGCTGCGACGTGGGCGAATCATGGCGAGTGGGTTCAGCCTCATGCAGCTAGAGCGATCTATAATCCGAAGACGGGTAAGTGGGAAGATTTTGTGCCGAAGAGACGGAAGGTTGCTGTTGCTGATACGATCATTGAATTAGTCCGCAATGCAATGTGGGGTGTAGTCCATGAAGGCGGCGGTACGGCACATTCTGCCGAAACACCGGGGCCGCATGATTGTAAGATCGCCGGAAAAACCGGTACGGCTCAGAACCCTCATGGGAGAGATCATGCCTGGTTCATCTGCTTTGCTCCGTTCGATAAACCGAAGATCGCGATGTGCGTGATGGTCGAGAATGCCGGTTTCGGAGGTTCGGTCAGCGCTCCGATCGCGAGAAAGTTAATTAAATACTATCTCTATAAGGATAGAGAAGATCCGCTGCCGACCCTATTGCCAAATACGCCGGAATACGATAAATGGCGCGAGCAACATTATTCCTCTACGGCAAAGCGGCCTGCCTCGGTTGCTGTGAAAAAGGAAGAAGAGGGTTGATCTGAAAACAATTAGCATTTTCTAATACTTTTTTTGCAGGGTTTAAATCCGTAAAAAGCTCCGGTTTTGTATAACTATACAGCAGACAACCTTTTAGACTGAAATTTATGTTTGTGGGGTAAATGTCAGTTTGAGGTTGTCGCTCATTGTGGGTAAACCGGGGCGTCAAGCTCCGGTTTTTTTTATGGTTATGGCTAAATTTCCCGCTATTTTTCTCGTTCTTGTTTTTGCAAGCGCTTCGGGATTTGCACAATCCCGACCGAATGTCGATACACTGAGCATTCTCGGCGTTAGGGCTGCGGCTTCGAGTACCCCTCCTACCCTTTCGTCATTCGATACCATGTTCTGGAATGCTGCCCTCGGTGTCGGAATGTTACAAAAGAAGGGGATGCTCTTTGGTCACAGCGGTGAATTCCGAGTTGGTGTTGGCAACTCTGCTGTTACTCAAGTAAGCTTTTCGATCGGAGCAAAAAATAAAGATGATGCGGCTAAGATCTATAACGATGTGATCGGACAGCTTCATAATCAATATGGCGACCCCGATGCTAATGTTACTACCGATCCTCCGGAGATCCGGTGGGAAGGGATCGAGCAATTCTTTGCTGTTCGAATGGCTGCGCAACATGATGCGGTAAGTATTGTCATTAGCAAGTTCGAACAGCACTAACGGATGTCCTTTCCACTCTTTATTGCTAAGCGCTACTCGCTAACCAAGCGTAAAGAGCAATTCATCACTACAATCAGTATTCTTTCGATGCTCGGCATCACTGTTGGTGTTGCGGCATTGATCTGTGTGCTTTCAGTTTTCAATGGTTTCTCGAAAGTCGTTACCGATATCCTTGTCAACTTCGATCCTCATGTCAGGATAAATGCGGTGGCCTCCGATACCACAAACGGGAAATTCATTGCCGATGGTGCTTCGGTTATCTCAATGGTGAAGCAACTTCCTGAAGTTGAAGCCGCCGGTCCGGTTGCCCGCGAAAAGGGAGTACTTGTTCATTACACCTTGCCAAGAGTTGCCTCAGTGATCGGCATCGATGCCAGCGATCTTGAGCGAGTCTCGGGAATTGGCCGCACGATCGGCGCCGGTAAAATGCAGCTCGATGATTCGGGTATTGTTGTTGGTCAGGCGCTCGCTGATAATTTGGCAATCGCTACCGGTGATACCATTCAGGTCTTTAGCTCGACCGGAATGGAGCGAATCCTAAGCGAGCCCGTTACTCCAAGAAGCCGGTACTTTTATGTCCGAGGAATTTTCGCAGCAAACAATCGCGATTACGATGCGACCAATGCTTATATAAATATCAATACGGCACGAGAACTATTTGAAATCCCGCAAGCGGCTGCAACGCAGATCGATATTCGCTTGCATGATATTCATGAATCGCAGAATGTAAAGACGACCATTGAAAATAAGCTTGGTAAGAATTTCTCTGTCCAGACTTGGTACGACCTGCACACCGATCTATATAATGTAATGGAGATCGAGCGGTGGATCGCTTATATCATTTTGATCCTCATTGTTGCTGTTGCATCGTTCAGTATTTTCAGCGCGCTAACTCTTACGGTATTTGAGAAGCGTAGGGATATTGGATTGCTTTCAGCGTTGGGGGCAGAGCAATCGCAGATCAGAAAGATCTTTCTTGGCCAGGGACTTATTACGGGAGTTGGAGGAGTTATTATTGGCTGCGTGTTGGGTTTTCTGGTTGTCTGGTCACAAGATACCTTTCACTGGTTTAAACTTGATTCGAGCATTTATATTATTCCCGCAATGCCGGTAGAGTTGCATTTGCTGGATTTCTTATCAGTAAGCTTGGGAGCATTAATACTCGTAGTACTTGCTTCCATTTTTCCGGCAAGGCGAGCGGCTTCGACAGAAATCGCGGAAGCGTTAAGATGGGAATAGGGCAGTTTTACGGATGTGAAGCAAAAGTCACTCCTTACGATCTTCATTCTTTCGGAAAGGCATGAAAAAATGCCTAACGATTTCTTAGTATCAGTTATGCCCTTTACGGTACTTATACATGGGAAGTCTTTTAGCGATTTGTAAGTTAATTCATTTATGTCGAATATCTTGCTAAACAGATATACGTGGAGTGTGTTTATTTTTTTCGCGTTCTGCGGCGTGTCCTTCTGTCAAGTCAAGCCGATTCCAAGTGTCTCCATCAATTTTTCGGCCCCATTAATAATCCAAGACAGGTGCGATACCTCTTTTAATGATGCTCGAAAACCTTTATTTGGAATTGATACATCCATACTCTATTTTAGATATAAATTTTCGGAATTTGATTCGATGCACTATTTTGGCGACACCTTGATTTTTTTTACTACAGAAGAGCAGGTACATATGGGACCGTTGATTCTACTGTGTTAATGGTATTGGATACAATTTCAGGTGAGT
>DASTAO010000204.1:0-5599 GCA_035712525.1 Kapaibacterium sp. (SeqCode) | reverse complement strand
ACGAAATATTCCACATAAATCAAAATTAATATATCATAAATATTTGATTTGTGAATAATTTGTTGATAAATATTTTGTCAAAAAAATTTGAAACAAAAGCCAAATGAAAAACGTATGTATATACATCAAATGTAATAACATTGATTGTATTGACAACTAAATTATTCATAACAAAGGAGATATCATGTCAACTTGGCTCATCGACCCGATTCATTCGGAGGTCAAATTTAAGATCCGGCACTTAGTGGTTTCCACTGTTACCGGCCATTTTGGGAAATTCGATGCAACGATCACAACGTCCACAGACGACTTTTCTGATGCCAGCATCAGCTTCAATGCTGACGTTGCGAGCATCGACACGAGAAACGAGCAGCGCGATGGACATTTGAAGAGCGCCGACTTCTTTAATGTTGAGCAATTTCCGAAGATGCAGTTCATCTCGAAAGAATTTAAGAAAGAAGGAGACGGCGAATATACTGTCATCGGAGACTTAAGCCTTCATGGTGTGACGAAAGAAGTCAAACTTCATGCCCAGTATAATGGCACTGTTGCAGGGCTTGGTGGTGGAACGGTCGCTGGCTTTGAGATCACCGGCAAACTCAGCCGTAACGATTTCGGGCTAACCTGGAATGCCGTTACCGAAGCCGGTGGCATTGCGCTCAGCGACGATGTCAAGATCGATATCAATGCCGAGCTGATCAAACAATAATCAATAGAGGTGAATAAGCATATCGGCAGGATATGTTGCCGGTATGTTATGATGAGCAGACTGCAGTACAGGGAACTCTGTGCTGCAGTCTTTTTAGTTACCATGACGGATATATTTCCGAGTATGTGCTATCATCAACCATCAAGCATTACTATCTAACAAGCTGGTATTACTGTATATTTGCACCACTCTGGTATGATTGTTATCTCTCGGTCAGTCCTTCTCCTTTTTCTCGGCTCCTTGGTGGCTGGCTGTGCGTCGCTTATTAATGGCTCGACACAAGACGTGCCTGTGAAAATACCTGAAGGGACAGTGGTCACTAATTGGCGTGGCGACCAGATGCCGGTCATGCGGCAAGCAAAATATAGCGATACTTCTAGTTATATCAGCTTGCATCGGGGCAAAAAGTACGAACTGAAATTCGATTACCACGGTGAAACCATCGAGACTGTTTTTACCAGTGCTGTCGAGCCTGGCTGGATTCCTGTCGATGTGTTATTTTATGTTGTCCCGCTCATTGTCGATCTCGCGAATCAAAATATCAATAGCTTCGAAGGTATCGCTATTCATTTCTCGAATGATCATTCCGACCCAAAGCGCACGGGGCAAACCTATATCGAGCCCTATCAGGCCGGGCAACTGATCGAACCAAGACAAGGATTCTCATTCGAATTACTCGCCGGGCGAAATGATACCCACTCATCATTTGAATTTTTGCTCCCGTTTCCGAATGGTGTGGGATTTGGAGTTGGGTATGATCTTTCTCCAAATCTTTCGCTGCTTGGAACGTATCATTTTACGACAGGGCTTGACCTCACCCCAGCCACCTATCAAAAAGGATATACTGCTATCTCTACGATCCAATGTGAGGGTCACTATAATTTTCAGTCGGGGTTCTCGCTTGGCGTAGGAGCAGGGATTTCCCATGTCCAGATCGATCGGCCCTATTATGATAGCGCTGATTTTCGTATCGTGCAGCCTGATATTTCAAAAACAATACCGGTCATTACTCCGATAATAGGATACTATGGCACGGTAAGCTTTATTGAGCTTCGATATGTGATCGGGCTGGGTGACATTGCCTTTCAACATAGCGCTGATCGGAGCCGCCTGCGCATACTCTCACTTAATTACGGACTTCATTTTCATTTATGAACAGAAGTTGGAGTATCGTAATTCTCTTTGCTGCTGCAGTTTTCGCGAGCAGTTGCGCGACCATTTTTAATGGAGGACGCCAGGCTGTTCCGATCAATGCTCCGGAGGGAACGAAGGTATATGAAGACTATCTGGATCCTATCCCAATTATCGATAACTCGATCTTGATCAAGCGAAGTAAATCTGACTGTTATCTTAAGCTAAAAAAGAATGATGAAGAAGTAAAAGTAAAATTGGAAAGCCATTTCCAACCAGCCTGGCTTATCGTCGATGTGTTTTCTTACGGATGGATCGTTGATCTGATCACGCAAGATTGGAATGCGTTTAATGGTATTCGTGTCCACTTTGCCGGTGATACAGTAAACGGAGCGGAAGTGAAAGCGGGATATATCGAACAGTATGAAGACCGTCTTACCAATTTACATATCGTGCTTGTTGGTGGTGGTGGGTATGGATTTCCGTTTGGCTCCTACGATCAATTTCTTCTCACTCCCAATTTTGGAATAGTGGGTGCCGGTTATGAAATAACACCGAGACTAACAGCTCTGGCGACCTATAGTGGAGCGAAGACTATCGATCTGTTGTCCCACCGGTCATCGTATCGATCGGCGTTTTCATATACTGCGTATCAATTAGAATCGAGATTCTTTTTTTCGGGCAATTACTATGCAACAGGAGGCTTTGGGTTTACTCATATTAATAGTAAAGATGAGAATCCAAAAGTTGATGTGGATATGGCCTTAGGTTCGATCGGTATTGGTATCGCTGCCGGTATTGCCTATGTAGAGCTCAGACACACATTCGGATTTACAACCTTGATCTTTCCGAACAAGGAGCTTGGCAGATTAGGAATTACTGCTGTGAATATGGGTTTAAACTTGCGATTTTAATCATCACAACTTATGACCGCTAAATCACTACTTATCCAGCAATATGATGCCAGTTTTGATAAAGAAAGCTGGTACATTCCACTTACGAAAGCCATTGCAGGGTTAACGGCCGAAGAGGCTGCGTGGAAAGATCGCAGTGCCAATCATTCGATCTGGGAGATCGTTAACCATCTTTATTTTTGGAACGATAGGTATTATAATCGCTTCAAGAATACGCCGCTGCCCTCGATCGAGATCGATAATAACGATACGTTCGAAAATCGGACTCAAGCCGATTGGGAGGCTATCACGGGTAAACTAACCGACATGATGACAGATTGGCGTGCCGAACTCGTCGCAGCTGACGATGCCAAGTTTGATGCTCCTGCCGTACCTGGCCGCGAAGAGACCTGGGGATCGGTCATGGCAGAGATCAATGCCCATACATCCTATCACACGGGACAGATACTATATCTTCGTAAGCAGCAGGGAAAATGGAATCCGAGTTGAATCTGAATTCTTTACGGACAGATTCAGAGTGTTCGTATATTTAAATTCATGCAGGCACCCGCAGGTTTTAAGCGCGAAGCGTTCATTGCCGATCTTAAAACGGCAATGGAATTTGTCGAACGCCGAGTTATTAATCGCGCAGAGGTCGTCGAACAAATATTTCTCTCACTACTTGTTGGCGAACACGTTCTAATCGAGAGCCGAACCGGTGTTGGTAAGACACTGCTTGCCGATCAGGTCTTTGCCATGTTCTCGGGCGCTCGCATTTTCAAAGTGCAGGCCTCGAAAGAGCAGCAACCCGATACGTATTTCGGCGGACTTGATATCGAACAACTTAAGAAAGGCCTCATCATTCACAATACCGAAGGCTCGCTGATCGAAAGCGAATTCGGATTTATCGATGAGATCTTCGATGCTAATGATTATACGTTACGGGCTTTGCTCTCCACCTTGAACGAACGGGCGCTTATTCGCGGCTTGCAGACTAAACCTGCAGCTATCCATACGGTGATCGCCGCAACCAATTATCTTAGAATTTCCGAGATCACCGAAGCATTACTCGACCGGTTTCTTTTTAAATCGCTTGTGGTGCCTGATAAAGATCCGTTCGTTCAGTATCAAATTGGCGAGCAGTACCTAAGGGCTTCCGGAAAAGTACTTGAGCCGTCCGCAAAGGTTTCGTATGAGTGGCTTAAGTATGCTTCTTGTGTAATCAAGGGTGAATCGTCCGAGGAAGCAGTTGAGATCAGCAACGAGCATTTGTATTTCATGAATCTTGTCGTGCGTCACTATGAAGTGCAACGCAACCGGATGCTTCAGGAGCGGCCACATGAGGAGCGCATTCGCCAGAAAGATTATTACATCTCGCCGAGAACACAGGCTAAAGCGCTCGATCTCTTGCGAGCACTGGCGTTCTTAAAGAACCGTAGCTCTGTCGATCTCACGGATATTGCCCGATTAAATTATTTGCTCTGTACGGCCGGTATTCCTGCTGAGAAGGCACTCTATCAAAAATCGTATGAGACGATGCAGCATCTATATGGTGCATCCGGTGGGTTCGATCAACTTGCGCAGTTACTCGCAATAGAAGCATTGCTTCGCAAGCTCAAAGCCGATCCGAAAAAGATTCAGCAGCCGATGACTGAACTTGAAGGAGTAGTTGCAAAGCGCTCGCTTGTTGAATGGGCTAAGGAGAAATTTGGCTCATCCGATGCCGATGCAGGACAGAAACGCCGTCAATTTGAAACAGCACTTTCCGGTATTCAACCCCTCACCGAAGACCTCAAGCAATTAAAAATCCATCTCGAGAAAGAAGTAAAATTCATTTTCTCGACCGATGGTAACCTCCATCTGACCGCGTGATTGCTAATTCGCATAGTGCATCACTGTAAATTCATAGAGTGGCAGATTCTTTGTGTGTATCGAACAGTGATACACACCGCTAGCAATATTTCCAAGGGATAGTGTTACAGGCGAAGTTGGGGACAGGTATGTTTCCTGCGTGTTGATAAGCTTACCAATAATATCATAGACTGAGATCGTAACAGTGCCAGCGAATAAGGCAGAGCGGATGATCCCGCTTTCACCAACTGGATTGGGAGCAAAGGTGAAGAGCGATTCATGCAGTTCGGAATTCACAGCAGCGCTTTCGCCACACCATTTATAAGCTCCGATTATCCCCTTAAACGGAGTACCTGATTGTAAGAACTGCTCTCCGCAAACCGAAGCTGTAACGACCGATGAGAGCGAATCGAAATAAATATTCGCGCAATCGAATTCAAGCGGAAACCACTTGAACACTGCATAGGCAATCAGGGAATCAGTTGCTGCAGTTAGATCATCGGCTTCGAAATGTAATCCGGCTCGTCCGGGCCAACGGGTACCGAGGACATCAACGCTCTTTCCGTAGGTGAGTAATGAACCCAAATACTGCAAGGGGCCCGCAGGATAATGCATTGTTAAATCGATAGAAGATATCGTGCCGGTGTGGTGATAATAGATAGGTAGATAGACTGTTACTCCGGAAGTATCGTTGATGATCTTACCAGCCGAAAATTTATAGACACCCGGCGCACCCGGTGACGTGAGCGGATCGCCGCCGCTATTATAGGTTGCCCAAATTGAGCCAAAGCTATCGACTGTAAAAACGATATTGTCGTCAACGGCAGTGATCATTCGGTTATCGTAACTCATATTCGGACCGCCGATGCTTTTCCAACTGGAGCCTTTATTTGTCGAGCGCCAAATGCCATCGATACGAGTCTGCAAATAGGTTGCCCTAAATGAGCTACTGATCGCCCCGGTAAAGAACGGAGAAACAGTTGAAGGATCGGTCGTTTTGCCAATGGCTTTTAGC
>DASTAO010000203.1:0-6406 GCA_035712525.1 Kapaibacterium sp. (SeqCode) | reverse complement strand
GGCCCGATGATAAGACCGATCATATCTACCGGCACCTTCATCGACGTCATACGCGGAGCATAATCGGATAGATCGGCACGCGGAGCAGCGATCGCTTCGTCCATCTTGCTGAGGATGTGAAGCCTTCCCTCTTTGGCCTGAAGCAATGCTTTTTCGAGAAGAGCAAAGTCTATACCTTTGATCTTCATATCCATCTGGCAAGCAGTGATACCATCGCGGGTACCGCACACTTTGAAATCCATGTCGCCGAGGAAATCTTCGTTGCCAAGAATATCCGAAAGGATAGCACTTCGGTCGTTATCTTTGATAAGTCCCATCGCGATACCAGCAACTGGTTTCTTGATCTTAACACCAGCATCGAACAATGCTAAGCTGCCGGCGCAGACCGTTGCCATCGAAGAAGAACCGTTCGATTCGAGAATATCACTAACGATACGGATCGTATATGGGAATTCAGTTGGCGGCGGAAGCAATTCACGAATGGCACGCTCGGCAAGATTACCATGACCGATCTCACGACGACCCGTACCGGTCATTCTACCAACTTCACCGACACTGAACGGCGGGAAGTTATAGTGAAGCATGAAGCGCTTTGTCGTCTCAGGAACTAAGCCTTCGATGCTCTGCTCATCACGCTTCGAGCCAAGGGTAACGGTCGAGATCGACTGTGTTTCTCCACGAGTAAAGAGTGATGAACCATGCGCACGCGGTAAGATACCGGTTTCGATCGTGATCGGACGAACCGTTGTAGTATTACGTCCATCAAGACGAATACCATCAGCCAGGATCATTTCGCGCATCTCGCGCTTTTCGATCTCTTTTAAGGTCGCAGCAATATATCCTTCTGCTTCAAGATATTTTTCCTCGCCAAGTTCGGTTTTCAAATTTTCTTTGACAGCATTTTTTGTGCCAGTCGTTTGTGACGCACGCTCTTCTTTCGTGAGGATCGTTCGCGACAAACGGCGGAGTTCAGCAGCAGCTAAAGTTTCGATCTTAAGTTTGATCTCCGGATAATCTACTGCAGGAGCCAGTTCACGTTTAGCTTTTGCCATCCCGGATTCGGCAACGATCTTTTCAAGACCTTCGCAGATCGTTTTGTTAGCATCGGCACCAGCCTTGATAGCTTCGAGATAAGCCTGCTCGCTGATCTCATGCGATTCACCTTCGACCATGGTGATCGAATCTTTCGTGCCGGCAACGACGAATTCGTAATCGGCTTTCTCAAGTTCTGCAAATGTCGGGTTGATGATGATGTTTCCATCAACACGAGCTACGCGAACAGCAGAGATCGCTTCCGGGAATGGAATGTCACTCAATAACAATGAAAGCGAAGCACCGCAGACTGCCAGTACATCGGCATCGTTCTGCTGATCGCCGGAAAGAATAAAGGCAACGATCTGCGTTTCGAAATTCCATTTCTTCGGAAACATCGGACGTATCGGACGGTCGATGATACGAGCCGAAAGAACTTCTTTTTCCGAGGGCTTCGCTTCGCGCTTGAAATAGCCTCCGGGAATTTTACCGGCAGCCGAAGCACGCTCACGATATTCTACCTGAAGCGGTAGAAAGTCGATGCCGATTTTTGGGTTTGCATCCGCGCAAACCGTTGTGAGGACCATTGTGTCGCCAAGGCGCGTCATAGCCGAACCGTTGGCCTGTTTTGCATACTTTCCGATTTCGAAGGAAAGTTTTCTTCCACCGGGAAGATCGATTGAATATACCATAATAGATAGCAATAGTTAGACGGCCGGTAACACGTACCGCCGCTTGTAAAAAGAAAATTACTGTTGGTTTGTCATTAATGCGATGAATACACTGTGTACGCTGCGCGTCGAAGGGGTAATGAGGTAAGATGATATCTGGCTCTCATCGCATTCAAGAAGGGGTCCCTTCGTGACGCTTCATTACACAGTGGCTTATCAACGAACAAATTCCGGGGCAGAACCTCCTGAGCTCTGCCCCGGGCTTGAGAAAACTTATTTACGGATCTCGAGATCGGCAATGATCTTACGATATCTGGCAATGTCCTTCTTTGCTAAATAGTCAAGCAAGGAACGGCGCTTCCCTACCATTTTCAACAGACCGACCTTCGAGTGGTGATCTTTTTTGTTGGCCTGGAAATGCGGAGTTAAGGCATTGATACGTTCGGTTAAGATAGCAATCTGTACCTCGGTACGGCCACTATCTTTTGTATTAGAGCCAAATTTCGATACGAGCTCCGTTGTCTTTTCTTTAGTAATTGACATTTGTATTATAATAGCGTTTTTATGACCCCGAAACCGCACGCTATGGCAGCCCGGGTTTGTACGAAAGGTGAATAACCCGTCATAGTCCGGTAAAATTCCTTTACAGTAGGGTAATAAAAAGGCGGAGTTCCGGAGAACACCGCCTTGTCATCCATCATAATAGACAGCCTGTGAGAGTGGTGAGGCTGCCAGTATTCTCCTATACCTTAAAATAGGAGATACCTAGTTTTGTAAATATACAACAAAAAATGCGGTTTCACCCAAAAATTGCACTAAATACTTGAAAATCATTCGGCCGATTATGGAGTTACTATCATTATTTCAATGACGAACGCGAACTTACAAAAATTGATATTGATATCGCTATCCTAACATAAATGCTATTCGAAGCCGAAATTGAAAGCTCTTCTCGAACAAGACGCACCCGAATGACCGAAAGGATGCGTCGCTTAGTTCGTGAGACGACCATCGAACCCAGGAATTTGATCTTACCCCTCTTTGTGACTGATGAAAAACCATCAGCCAAAAATCCCATTAGATCAATGCCAGGGGTGCATCAATACGGACTTGATACCCTTTTGGGCATCTGCGAAGATGCTATAAAGGCAGAGCTCGGCGGCGTCATACTCTTTGGCGTAACAACCGATAAAGATGAGCAGGGCTCCGCTGGTTATTCTGAAACTGGCATTGTTGCAACTGCCATTCGTCATATTAAGCAACGCTATCCCGAGTTGCTTATTACAGCAGATGTCTGTCTTTGTGAATATACTTCACACGGGCATTGCGGAATTATTCATGAATCGGAAAATGGCTTTATCATTGAAAATGATGAAACGGTCGAGCTCCTTGCACAAGAAGCATTAGTCTATGCTGAAGCCGGTGCCGATCTTATCGCCCCGAGCGATATGATGGACGGCAGAGTCGGGCTCATCAGAGAAACACTCGATGGCAACGGGTTCGAGAATCTTCCAATCATGAGTTATTCGGCCAAATATGCATCAGGTTTTTACGGCCCGTTCCGCGATGCTGCCGGCAGTACCCCATCGTTTGGCGATCGACGGTCACATCAGATGGACCCTGCAAATACAGACGAAGCACTTCGGGTGATCAGCCGCGATATCGACGAAGGGGCTGATATCATCATGGTTAAGCCCGCAATGAGTTATCTCGACATAATCCGCCGGGCAAAAGATGAGTTTGAAATACCGATCGCTGCTTATCAGGTCAGTGGTGAGTATTCGATGATAAAAGCAGCAGCAGCCAATGGTTGGATCGATGAACAGCGGGTGATGATGGAGTCGCTTACTTCCATAAAGCGTGCCGGGTCATCGATCATTTTAACCTATTTTGCGCTTGAAGCAGCAGGGTTATTAAAATAAAGGGAAACTCTCTGCCTATAAAACCCGTTTGTGTCCCTCTCAATTTTAACTGAGTTAACTACCATGCCAAGCGGAAAGAAGCGTAAACGTCATAAAATGGCCACCCACAAACGGAAGAAACGTTTGAGGAAGAATCGCCATAAGAAGAAAGTACGCTAGTACTTTGGAAAGCTTTTATAGCTGAGCGGCTTGCTATTGCGAAAATAGCAAGCCGCTTTTGTTTGCTAAAACTCTAATCGGATCCCGAGAATCGGTATTATGGGCAAGTCGTATTCGTAGCCCAATTCGCCTCCAAAACGGTAGCGTCGGAATACGATGTTTTTTATATTTAAGGCATTAAGGATGGAGGCATAAATCGTCATCGAAGTCCTACTCCAATTAAAATGAAATTCAGCATTGATATCGAGACGAATATAAGAAGGATTTCTGGCGCTAAATGCTCGGGCGGAATCAAGTATACCATATTCGGCACTATCGGATTTTACTACATCGAACGGCGTATATGTTCCACCACCCGCTATTGTAAATTTTTCGCTTAACGTAAACATCGAGGAGGGAGTTAGTTGGAAATCGTATCCTCCAAGTAAATTCAAAATATAAATATTATCGAACGTCCCCCAGTGAGTAATACCGTCAGAGCCGGCAAATTGCTGACGGATATAAGAAGTGGTAGCTGTCAGATAATATCCCTCCGAGTAGTGTTTGAGGAATGTAAATTCCGCTCCATACGCTTTACCGATACCACGATTGATGAGATCCTCGAAATGAATCCGATCGGCATAGCCGACATTCAAAAATGAATAACTGTCCAGTGTATGCTCATGGATCGGCACATCGGAATAATCCTTTTGATAGGCTTCCACCTTGAGTAAGACATCTGACGAAGGCCGATAGGTATATCCGACGATGTAATGTCTGGCCGTTGCAAACTTTAGTGGCTCTGGTTGCCGGTGTAATCCAAACGCGACAGCGATCGAATGGTCATCCGATGGCGACCACGCTAACGAAATTCTCGGTTCGTATGAAGATCCACTGTCATAGCTTACATACTGATGATATATCCCGGCATTTAATACTACTTCAGGAATGAGATGCCAGTTACAATTAAGATAAGCTTGATAGATGGATGTTCGTTGTGCCGTATCAATATAAAAATCGATTGACTGCGGTTGATGAATGACAAAGTTTGTTCGTTGCGCTGCAAACCCTCCCTCTATATTCAAAGCGGATATCGGAATATAATTTAATTCTGTCTTTACCGTATTTGTCCAGATCGATACCGATTCTTGTCCAGCCGATAAGCCTTCATTATATTCATTGGCAACATGATACACACGAATGTTCGAGATCAAGTCATCGGTAAATAGATGCTGCCAGTTTATTCCACCAACTAAGATCTTTGAGCCATTACCAATCTCTTCTCCGAAAGTATATGTCGCTTTTAGTTTTGCATTACCCCATAAACCGGTTGTATTGATATTATCTCGATCGCTTACGACTATGTGAAGCTTTGCCATTGCATCGTCAAAGTCCGGAAGTTCATCGTAATCAAGCAGCCCAATCTCATGCAAAAAACTCAATGTCGAATGGCGGAAGCTTGCCAGAAAGGAACTACCGCTTGAGATTGGGATCGGGCCTTCAATCATTGCTTCCATGCCATTAAAACTTAGCTGGGCAGAACCTTCCACTATTTCTGAATTGCCATCGCGAGTATGAAGGTCGAACACAGCTGAAAGTTTCGTACCATATTGCGCCGGAAATGCACCCGTAAGAAAATCACTATTGCCGAGCATTGATGTATTAATGGCACTGACGAGGCCACCACTCGATCCATTTTTGCCGAAGTGATTCGGATTCGGCACTTCGATGCCATCGAGGCACCATAACAATTCTATCGGTGAACCACCGCGGACAACGATATAATTATTTGTTGTGCCTCTTCCATAGACTCCGGCAAAATTCTCTGCCATTCTTGAGGGGTCCTGAAAGGCCGCTGCATAACGATTCACATCCTGGATCGTAAATGGTGTTGTACTTATTACTGCAGCACTATTTATCGGATCGAACGTCCGGTTGCCACTGACGATAATACTATCTCCACGAATTGCTGTTTCTGCTAACTCAAAATTCAGAACTGTCTGATGGGCAGATGTTACTATTACTTCCTGAGTAAGCGGTGAATATCCTAACGATTGTGCCTTTACCAGATAATGACCTACCGGAACATTCTCTATCCGATATTCTCCATTTAAGTTGGCAACAGCTCCAAGCTTAGTCGATTCAATAGTGACTCTTGCCTTCGGGACCGGCAATTTCGATTGACAGGAAATAATAATTCCTCGGACTACTCCCTTTCGAACTGCTACTGAATCCGATTGTGCCGCAAGATTAGAAACAGAAACCAAGACAAGAATACTTGTCAGGACACTACTTATTAATATTCGCAAGAGATTGACTGAAGAAAGATAATTACTCCCCATAAGACAGAAAATCCCGTGAATTGTTTCACGGGATTTTCTGGCAGAAGAAATTTCACTTCTATTCTTCATCCGGTGGCATCTGATTGCCAAAGTTATCATTATCCTCCGGTTGATTGTAGCGTCGGCCACGATTCTGATCGTACCCACCGCCGCCACCTTGTTGGTAGCCACCTCCACGTGGTTGATAACCGCCGCCTCCGCGCTGCTGATAACCACCACCGCCGCCTTGCTGGTAGCCACCTTGACGTGGCTGATAACCACCACCTCCACCGCCCTGATCATAGCCGCCTTGCTGGCCATA